>NZ_JANX01000137.1 GCF_000767795.1 Inquilinus limosus MP06
ACCCAGTGGCGCGGGCCGCTGCCCCCGGCGCGGACCACCGCGGCGACCATGGCCTGGCCGGTCTCGGTGGCGTCGCGATAGGCGGGGCCGATCTCGAACAGCGCCGCGTCCGGCAGGCCGCGCGCGGCGTTGCGGCCGGCGGCGCGGATCAGGTTCGGCAGCACCGAGGGCCGCATCGTGTCGAGGTCCGACGCGATCGGGTTCAGGAGCTTCAGCCCGGTGTTCTGGAAGCCGAACAGCGCGGCGTCGCGTCCGTCCATGAAGGACCAGGTCACCGCCTCGTCGAGGCCACGGGCGGCGAGGGTGCGGCGCACCAGCTCACGCGCCTTCTGCGACGGGCTCAGCGCCGGCTGGGTCAGCGAGGTCAGCTTCGGCAGCGGCACCGCCGGGATGGCGTCGTAGCCGTTGACCCGCAGCACCTCCTCCACCAGGTCGGCCTCGCCCTGCACGTCGCCGCGCCAGGACGGCACCGCCGCCTGGATCAGGCCGTCGGCGCCGTCGGTGACGCCGAAGCCGAGCCCCGAGAGGATCGCCACCTGCCGGTCGCGCGGCACGTCCAGGCCGCCCAGGCTCTCGACCCGCGCCGGACGCAGGGTCAGGGTCCGGCGCCAGTCCGGCTCCCGCCCCGCGACCACCAGCTGCGAGGCCTCGCCGCCGCACAGCTCCAGAATCATCCGGGTTGCCTGCTCCATCCCGGCGATCACCGCCGCCGGGTCGACGCCGCGCTCGAAGCGGTAGCGGGCATCGCTGTTGATGCCCAGCGCCCGGCCGGTCATCGCCGTGCGCACCGGGTCGAACAGCGCCGCCTCGAGGATCACCTCGGTGGTCTCGTCGGACACGCCGGTCGAGGCGCCGCCCATGATGCCGCCGAGGCTGAGCGGCCCGGTGTCGTCCTCGATCACCGTGGCGCCGGCGCCCAGCGTGTAGGTCTTGTCGTTCAGCGCCGCCAGAGCCTCGCCGCCCTTGGCCAGGCGCAGCTTCAGGCCGCCCTTGACCTTGGCCTGGTCGAAGACGTGCAGCGGCCGGTTGCGGTCGAAGGTGAAGAAGTTGGTGATATCGACCAGCACCGAGATCGGCCTGAGGCCGATCGCCTTCAGCCGCGCCTGCAGCCAGGCCGGGCTGGGACCGTTCTTCACTCCGCGGAACACCCGCGCCGCGAACATCGGGCAGGCCGCGGCGGCATCGGGCGGGAAGTCGAGATCGACCGTCAGGTCGGTCTTGAAGCTGCCCGCCACCGGGGTCTCATCGAGCGGCCTCAGCATGCCGAGGCCGGCGGCGGCGAGGTCGCGGGCGATGCCGCGGATGCCGGCACAATCCGCCCGGTCCGGGGTCAGCCCGATCTCGATCACCGGGTCGTCCAGGCCGCGCCAGGCGGCGAAGGAGGCGCCGAGCGGCGCGTCCTCCGGCAGGTCGATGATGCCGTCATGCTCGTCCGACAGGCCGAGCTCGCGCTCCGACACCAGCATGCCGTTCGAGGCCTCGCCGCGGATCGTCCCGGCCTTGAGGTCGACCTTGGTGCCGGGAATGTAGGAGCCGGCGGGCGCGAACACGCCCTTCATGCCGGTGCGGGCATTGGGCGCGCCGCACACCACCTGCACCTCGCCGCGGCCGGTGTCGACGATGCAGACCCGCAGCCGGTCGGCGTTGGGGTGCTGCACCGCCGACTTGACATAGGCGATGGTGAAGGGCGCCAGCTCGGCGGCCGGGTCCTCGACGCCGTCGACCTCGAGGCCGAGGCGGGTCAGCGTGTCGGTGATCTCGCCCAGCGATGCCGTGGTGTCGAGATGGTCCTTCAACCAGGACAGGGTGAATTTCATGATCTCGGCCTCGTGCGGCGGGCGGTCTTAGCGGGTCAGGCCGGTGGCCAGGCTGGGCACGTCGAGCGGCACGAAGCCATAGTGCTTCAGCCAGCGCAGATCGGCCTCGAAGAAGGTGCGCAGGTCGGGGATGCCGTATTTCAGCATCGCCGGGCGCTCGATCCCCATGCCGAAGGCGAAGCCCTGGTAGCGGGTGGAATCGATGCTGCAGGCCTCCAGCACCTTCGGATGGACCATGCCGCAGCCCAGGATTTCCAGCCAGTCGCCGTAATTGCCCAGCTTCAGTTCGCCGCCCTTGCGCGAGCAGCCGATATCGACCTCGGCCGACGGCTCGGTGAAGGGGAAGAAGCTGGGGCGGAAGCGCAGCGGCAGGTCCGGCAGATCGAAGAAGGCACGGCAGAACTCGATCAGGCAGCCGCGCAGATGGCCCATATGAATGGCCTCGTCGATCACCAGCCCCTCGATCTGATGGAACATCGGGGTGTGGGTCTGGTCGTAGTCCGAGCGGAAGGTCCGGCCTGGCGCCACGATGCGGATCGGCGGCTTCTGCGTCAGCATGGTGCGGATCTGCACCGGCGAGGTGTGGGTGCGCAGCACCGCCGCCTTCCCGTCCGGCCGGTCCGGCAGATAGAAGGTGTCGTGCATCTGCCGCGCCGGATGCTCCGGCGGGATGTTCAGCGCGGTGAAGTTGTGCCAGTCATCCTCGATATCCGGCCCTTCGGCGACGGTGAAGCCCATCTCGGCGAAGATCGCGACCATCTCGTCGCGGGTCTGGCTAATCGGGTGGATGCGGCCCGTCCGCTCCGGCCGCGGCGGCAGGGTGACATCGACCGTCTCCCGCGCCAGCCTGGCGTTCAGCGCCGCGCGCTCCAGCTCCGCCTTACGGGCGTCGAGCAGGGCGGTGATCTCGTCCTTGGCCACGTTCAGCGCGGCGCCGAAGGCCTTGCGCGCCTCGGGGTCGAGGTCGCGCAGTCCCGCCATCAGGCCGGTCAGGCTGCCCTTCTTGCCCAGCGCCGCGACCCGCACGGCGTCGAGCGCCGCCAGATCCCCGGCCTGGGCCAGCGCCGCGGCCACGTCGCGCTTCAGCGTCTCTACCTGTTCCATCGCCTGCATCCCCGATGGCTTTGGCCGCCGCTCACTGCATCAAGACAGCGGCCATGAAAAAAGGGGCCGAGCCCTCAGGCCCGACCCCCGCTTCCTTTCGCTCTATCCGATCCCGCCGGGGCGGGATGGGATCAAGCGGCGTTCTTGAGCGCGGCCTGGGCCTGATCGACCAAGGCCTTAAACGACTCCGCATCGCGCGTCGCGATGTCGGACATGACCTTGCGGTCGATGTCGATGCCGGCCAGCTTGATGCCGTGCATGAACTTCGAATAGGTCAGGCCGTGCTCGCGCACGCCGGCGTTGATGCGCTGGATCCACAGGCCGCGGAAATCGCGCTTCTTGTTGCGGCGGTCGCGATAGGCATAGCGCAGCGCCTTCTCGACCTTCTCGATCGCAATGCGATAGTTGGTCGAAGCGCGGCCCCGATAGCCCTTGGCGAGCTTGAGGATCTTCTTGTGGCGGGCGTGGCTAGTGACGCCGCGGGAAACTCGTGCCATTGCTCAGCGCTCCTCTGCTCAGCCGTTGACCAGGAGATAGCGCTTCACCTTCGTCGCGTCGGCGTCGCACATCACCTTGGTGCCCTGGTTCCGCTCCTTGGCCGCCTTGGTCTTGGTCAGCAGGCGGTGGCGGCGATAGGCAGAGTTGTAGCGGACCTTGCCGGAGGCGGTCAGCCGGAAGCGCTTCTTGGCGCTCGAATGGGTCTTCATCTTGGGCATTTTCGGTCCTTCCGAAGGAAGAATGTGAATGGGTGGTTGGGCATGCCCCGGGGATCGGACCCCGGCCTCGCCACCCGAACGGAGCGCGCGTTATAACGGCACGGGCGCGCGTTGACAAGCGCCGCATAAGCTGGGCTTAGTCGCCTCCTTCCCGCAACCACGAGACTCTGACCGAGACTCACTCTCAGCGAGCCTGTCCATGATTCCCGCTGTCATGCCGACCTATGCGCGTGCCGACCTCGCCTTCGAGCGGGGCGAAGGGGCGTATCTGTTCGGGACCGACGGGCGACGATACATGGACCTGATCGCGGGGATCGGCGTCTGCGCGCTCGGCCACAGCCATCCGCATCTGGTGAAGGCGCTGCAGGAGCAGGGCGCCAAGCTGTGGCACACCTCGAACCTGTACCGGATCCCGGAGGGCGAGCGCCTGGCCCAGCGGCTGGTCGACACCACCTTCGCCGACACGGTGTTCTTCACCAATTCCGGCGCCGAGGCCTGGGAGGGTGCCACCAAGCTGGTGCGCAAGTACCACTACACTCGCGGCAACCCGAAGCGCTGGCGGATCATCACCGTCACCAACAGCTTCCACGGCCGCACCCTGGCCGCGATCTCGGCCGCCAAGGGCGAGAAGCTGATCAAGGGCTTCGGCCCACTGGTCGACGGCTTCGACCAGGTCGCCTGGGGCAATCTGAACGAGCTGCGCGCGGCGATCACCGACGAGACCGCGGCGATCTGCATCGAGCCGATCGTCGGCGAGGGCGGCATCAAGGTCTCCAGCCCCGACTTTCTGCGCGAGCTGCGCCGGATCTGCGACGAGTTCGGCCTGCTGCTGTTCTTCGACGAGATCCAGTGCGGCTACGGCCGGACCGGCAGGTTCTTCGCCCATGAATGGGCCGGGATCACGCCGGACGTCATGTGCATCGCCAAGGGCATCGGCGGCGGCTTCCCGCTCGGCGCCTTCATGGCCACCGAGGAGGCGGCCTGCGGCATGACCCCGGGCACGCACGGCTCCACCTATGCCGGCAACCCGCTGGCGATGGCGGTCGGCAATGCGGTGCTGGACATCGTCCTGGCCGACGGCTTCTTCGAGCAGGTCGAGCGCACCGGCCGCCACTTCAAGGCCGAGCTGGAGGCGCTGGTGAAGCGCCACCCGGCGGTGCTGGAGGAGGTGCGCGGCCAGGGGCTGATGCTGGGGCTGAAATGCGTCCAGCCGGCCGACCAGATCGTGCCCGAGCTGCGCGCCGCCGGCCTCTTGACCGTGGGCGCGGGCGAGAACGTCGTCCGCATCCTGCCGCCGCTGACCATCGGCGCGGCGGAGATCGCCGAGGCCATCGCCATCTTCGACAAGGTTTTCACCGCCCGGGCGGCGAAGGCGGTGGCCCATGGCTGACGTCAAGCACTTCACCGACCTGCACCATTTGTCCAAGGCCGATCTGCGCCGGATCATCGACCGGTCGATCGCGCTGAAGCGCACCGACCCGCGCGGCGCGCAGTCGAAGCCGCTGGCCGGCCGCACCCTGGCGCTGATCTTCGAGAAGCCGTCGACCCGCACCCGCGTCTCCTTCGAGGTCGGGATGCGCCAGCTCGGCGGCGAGGTGGTGATGCTGACCGGCACCGAGATCCAGCTCGGCCGCGGCGAGACCATCGGCGACACCGCGCGGGTGCTGTCGCGCTATGTCGACGCCATCATGCTGCGCACCTCGGACGAGGACCGGCTGCGCGAGATGGCCGAGAACGCGACGGTGCCGGTGATCAACGGCCTGACCGACGAGACCCATCCGTGCCAGCTCATGGCCGATGTGATGACCTTCGAGGAGAAGCGCGGGCCGATCGCCGGGCGCGTCGCCGCCTGGTCGGGCGACGGCAACAACGTCGCCCGGTCCTGGATCCGCGCCGCCGGCATGTTCGACTTCGAGCTGCGCCTGGCCTGCCCGGACGAGCTGTCGCCGCCGGCCGACCTGATCCAGTGGGCGCATCGCGAGGGCGCCCGCGTCTCGGTCGGCACCGACCCGGAAACGACGGTGCGCGGCGCCGACCTGGTGGTCACCGACACCTGGGTGTCGATGGGCGACAAGGACGCGCCGTCGCGCCACAACCTGCTGCGGCCCTACCAGGTCGATGAGCGGCTGATGGCGCAGGCCAAGCCGGACGCCCTGTTCATGCACTGCCTGCCGGCCCATCGCGGCGAGGAGGTGACGGACGGAGTGATCGACGGGCCGCAATCCGTGGTCTGGGACGAGGCGGAGAACCGCCTGCACGCCCAGAAGGGCATCCTGCTGTGGTGCCTGGGGGCGCTGGGAGAGAAGTGACGATGGCGGCGGCGGTGCAGATGAAGGCGGACGATCTCGTCCTCCCCTTCCAGATCGAGGCGTCGGGACTGCGCGGCCGGCTGGTCCGGTTCGGCCCGTTGCTCGACGACATCCTGAGCCGCCACGCCTATCCGGAGCCGGTCGCCCATCTGCTGGCCGAGACGGTGGTGCTGACCGCCCTCCTGGCCAGCGCCCTGAAATACGAGGGCGTGTTCACCCTGCAGGCCAAGGGCGACGGGCCGGTGCGGCTGGTGGTGGCCGACGTCACCAGCGACGGCGCGGTCCGCGCCAACGCCATGTTCGACGAGAGCCGGCTGGCCGGCACCGCCACCACCGTGCCGGCGCTGCTGGGCAAGGGCCACTTGGCCTTCACCGTCGACCAGGGCAGCGACACCGAGCGCTACCAGGGCATCGTCGAGCTGTCGGGCGAGACGCTGTGGGAATGCGCCCAGCACTATTTCCGGCAGTCGGAGCAGTTGCAGGCCGGGCTGCGCTCCGCCGTCCGGCACGGCGAGTCCGGCTGGCGCGGCGGCGGCATCATGCTGCAGCGCCTGCCCGACCCCGAGAAACAGGTGCCGACCGACCGCGAGGACGACTGGCGCCGCGCCATGGTGCTGCTCGGCTCCGCCACCGATGACGAGCTGGTCCAGCCGGCCCTGTCCAGCGAGGCGCTGCTGTACCGCCTCTACAATGAAGACGGCGTCAGGGTCTTCCCGGCCCAGCCGATGCGCTTCTCCTGCCGCTGCTCGCGCGAGCGGGTGGCGTCGATGCTGAAGTCGATGCCGAGGGCGGAGATCGAGAGCCTGGCCGTCGACGGTCGGGTCGAGGTCGCCTGCGAGTTCTGCAACACCCGCTACGAGTTCGACCGGGACCAGCTGGCGGCGCTATACGCGGCCTGACAGGCCGCCCAACTTCGGCCATCTTGATCTCGATTTTTATTGTCATTGCCGGGCTTGACCCGGCAATCCAGGGGCCGCTGAGAGCGGCTCTTGAAAGCCCCTGGATCCTCGGATCAAGCCCGAGGATGACACTATAAGGAAGATGCCGATGCCCGTTCTGACCCGTCGCAGCCTGCTCGCCGGCGCCGGCCTCCTGCTGCTGGGCGCCTGCGGTGGGCCGGAGCTGGCGAATGTCGCGCCGGTGTCCTTCGCCGGCCGCCCGCCGATCCGGCTGAACGTCGCCCGCATCGACACCGTCGACCGGGCGGCACCTTCGGCGACGATGCTGGCCCAGAGCCCGGCGACGGCGATCCGCGGCTGGGGCGCGGCCCGGCTGCAGGCGGCCGGTCGCGCCGGCATCGGCCAGCTGATCATCCAGCAAGCCAGCCTGACGCAGGAGCGGCTGGCCACCCAGGGCGGGCTGACCTCGGTCTTCAACGACCAGCCGTCGCTGAAGCTGACGCTGCGGCTGGCCGCCCGGCTGGAGGTCGGCGCGGTCGGCAACATCACCGGCGGCTACGCCGATGTCAGCGTCGAGCGGTCGACCACCCTGACCGACGGCTCCAGCGCCGCCGACCAGAGCCGCGCCGAGGCCGGGCTGCTGCAGGACGGGATGGGCGAGTTCGACCGCCAGTTCGAGGCCAATATCCGCCAGTACCTGGCGCCGCTGGTGCTGCCCTAGGCGGCCGGAGCCCGGCCGCGATTTCCTTTTCGCCCCGCTCTGTGGCACAAGGCGGAGAGTGAAGCGTTCATAGCGGGCGTCCTGAGTTTCAGAGAAGGCATTCATGTCTGAACCCGTCAAGGTTGCCGTCTTCCCCGTCGCCGGCCTCGGCACGCGGTCGCTTCCCGCCACCAAGGCGGTGCCGAAGGAGATGCTCTGCGTCGTCGACAAGCCGGTGCTGCAGTACGCGGTCGAGGAGGCCAAGGCGGCCGGGATCGAGGAGTTCATCTTCGTCTCCAGCCGCGGCAAGACCGCGCTGGAGGACCATTTCGACCGGAACGACGAGCTGTACGCCACGCTGGAGGCGCGGAAGAAGGCCGAGCAGCTGAAGGCGGCGCAGGATGCCGAGCTGCCGCCAGGCCAGTTCAGCTTCGTCCGCCAGGCCCAGCCGCTGGGCCTGGGCCATGCCGTGTGGTGCGCCCGCCACCTGGTCGGCAACCGGCCCTTCGCGGTGCTGTTGCCCGACGAGATCTTCAAGTGCCGGACCCCGCTGCTGGCGCAGATGACCAAGGCCTATGCCGGCCGCGGCGGTAACATGATCGCGGTGCGCGAGGTGCCGAGGCAGCTGACCTCGCGCTACGGCATCCTGGCCGTCGGCCAGGACGACGGCACGGTGGCCGAGGTCACCGGCCTGGTCGAGAAGCCGAAGCCGGAGGAGGCCCCGTCCGACCTGTCGATCGTGGGCCGCTACATCCTGCAGCCGGAGGTGTTCGCGCATCTCGACCGGCAGGAACGCGGTGCAGGCGGCGAGATCCAGCTGACCGACGCGATGGCGCGGCTGATCGGCCACCAGCCCTTCCACGGCGTGCGCTTCGAGGGCGACCGCTTCGACTGCGGCGACAAGGTCGGCTTCATCGCCGCCAACCTGGCCTACGGGCTGGACCGGCCGGACCTGGCCGCCGCCCTGCGCGAGGCCATTGCCCCCTATCTGTGATGACCCGGCCGGGCTGACCGGCGGACACTTGGAGTACGCGCCCCCATGCGCATCGCGATGATCGGAAGTGGTTACGTCGGCCTCGTCTCCGGCGCCTGCTTCTCCGAGTTCGGCCACGACGTCATCTGCGTCGACAAGGATCCCGGGCGGATCGAGCAGCTCAAGCGCAACGAGATGCCGATCTACGAGCCGGGCCTCGACACGCTGGTGGCGAAGAACGCGGCCGCGGGGCGCCTGTCCTTCACCACCGATCTGCCGGCCGCGGTGGACGGCGCCGATGCGGTGTTCATCGCCGTCGGCACGCCCAGCCGTCGCGGCGACGGCCATGCCGACCTGACCTATGTCTTCGCCGCAGCGGAGGAGATCGCCCGGGCGCTGACCGGCTACGCCGTCGTCGTGACCAAGTCGACCGTGCCGGTCGGCACCGGCCGCAAGGTCGCCGAGGTGATCCGCAAGGCCCGGCCGGACGCCGATTTCGACATCGCGTCCAACCCGGAATTCCTGCGTGAAGGCTCCGCCATCGGCGACTTCATGCTGCCCGACCGGGTGGTCATCGGCACCGATGGCGAGCGCGCCAAGAAGGTGCTGTCGGACGTCTACCGGCCGCTGTACCTGATCGAGCGGCCGATCGTGACCACGGCGCTGGAGACGGCGGAGCTGATCAAATACGCCGCCAACAGCTTCCTGGCGATGAAGGTGACCTTCATCAACGAGGTCGCCAACCTGTGCGAGCAGGTCGGCGCCAATGTCCATGACGTCGCCCGGTCGATCGGCCTGGACAAGCGGATCGGGCCGAAATTCCTGCATCCCGGGCCGGGCTATGGCGGGTCCTGCTTCCCCAAGGACACGCTGGCCTTCGTCCAGACGGCGCGCGACGCCGGCGCCCGCCAGCGCCTGATCGAGACCGTGATCGAGGTCAACGAGGCGCGCAAGGAGGAGATGGCCGAGCGCGTGGTCGCGGCCTTCGGCGGCAGCGTCGCCGGCAAGACCATCGCCGTGCTGGGCCTGGCCTTCAAGCAGAACACCGACGACATGCGCGATTCGCCCAGCCTGACCGTGGTGCCGGCGCTGCAGAAGGCCGGCGCCCGGATCCGCGCCTACGACCCGGAGGCGATGAAGGAGGCGCGCAAGCTGCTGACCGACATCGACTACGCCACCAGCGCCTATGAGGCGCTGCGCGGCGCCGACGGCGCGGTGGTGCTGACCGAATGGAACGAGTTCCGTGCCCTCGACCCGGCGCGGATGATCAAGCTGATGGGCGGCCCGATCCTGGTCGACCTGCGCAACGTGTACAAGCCGGCGGACATGGAAGCGGCCGGCTTCCGCTACCACAGCATCGGCCGCCCGATTCCGGGCTCGGCCGGCTGACCCATCACGACCCCTTCAAGGACCGTACCCCGATCATGACCCACAGCTTCCACCCCACCGTGCTGCGCGAATACGACATCCGCGGCGTCATCGGGAAAACCCTGAACGCCGCGGACTACCGGGCGGTGGGCGCCGCCTTCGGCACCATCGTCAAGCGCAAGGGCGGCCGGCAGGTCGTGGTCGGCTATGACGGGCGCCTCAGCTCGGTGGAACTGGAGGCGGCGCTGGTCCAGGGCCTGGCCTCGACCGGGCTGGAGGTGGTGCGCGTCGGCCTCGGCCCCACGCCGATGCTGTATTTCGCGCAGAAGCACCTGGACGCCGATGCCGGGGTGATGGTCACCGGGTCGCACAACCCGCCGGACTATAACGGCATCAAGATGGTGCTGCGCTCCGGCCCGGTCTATGGCGACCAGATCCTGGAGATCGGCCGCCTCGCCACGGCCGGCGACCTGGAGACGGGGGCCGGCGCGGTGCGCGACCTCGACCTGCGCGACCTCTATGTCGAGCGGCTGCTGCGCGACTATGACGGCACCCGCGACCTGACCATGGTCTGGGACAACGGCAACGGCGCCGCCGGCGAGGTGCTGCGCCGCCTGACCGCGAAGCTGCCGGGCAAGCACATCCTGCTGTTCGATGACATCGACGGCCGCTTCCCCAACCACCATCCGGACCCGACCATCCCGGAGAACCTGGTGGCGCTGCAGGCGAAGGTGGCCGAGGTGAAGGCCGATCTGGGCATTGCCTTCGACGGCGACGCCGACCGGATCGGCGCGATCGACGGCCAGGGCCGGATCATCCCGGGCGACATGCTGGTCGCGGTCTACGCCATCGAAGTGCTGCCCCGGCACCCCGGCGGCACCGTGATCGCCGACGTCAAGACCAGCAAGACCGTGTTCGACGCGATCGCCAAGCTGGGCGGCACGCCGCTGATGTGGAAGACCGGCCATTCGCTGATCAAGGCGAAGATGGCCGAGGTGAAGTCGCCGCTGGCCGGCGAGATGTCGGGCCACATCTTCTTCGCCGACAAATGGTACGGCTTCGACGACGCGCTGTATTGCGGCGTGCGGCTGGTGGCTCAGGTCAGCCGCAGCGGCGGCACGCTGGCGGCGCTGCGCGACACCTTCCCCAGCACCGTCTCGACCCCCGAGGTGCGATTCCAGGTCGATGAGAGCCGGAAGTTCGCGGTGATCGACGAGGTGATGGCCCGGCTGCGCCAGGCCGGCGCCGATGTGAACGACATCGACGGCGCCCGGGTGACCACGCCGGACGGCTGGTGGCTGCTGCGCGCCTCGAACACCCAGGACGTGCTGGTGGCCCGGGCCGAGAGCGGCGACGAGGCCGGCCTGGCGCGGCTGAAGGCGCAGATCGTCGACCAGCTGAAGCTGAGCGGCCTGGCCGAGCCCAGCTTCACCGCCTCGGCGCATTGAGGGTTGTCGGATCCTTCCCTTGATCTGCCATTGCCGGGCTTGACCCGGCAATCCAGGGCCGCCCGGAGCGGCCGGCATCGGCAGCTGGATGCCCGGGTCAAGCCCGGGCATGACAGAAAGGGGGGTAGCAGCCCGGCTATGACTCCGCCGCGGGCCGCGGCACGCCCAAGATGTGGCGCCAGAGCGTCCCTCGGAGCCAGCGGTGGCAGATGACGAAATAGGCGATGATCAGCGCGAACATCACGAACGCCGGAAGCCCGTTCAGCTGAAAGCCGTTGCCGGTCAGCCCGCCCGTCAGCCACCCGATCAGGAAGCCAAATCCGAAAAACACCGTAAAGACATCAAGGATATACGCGATCACGACCCGCCATGTGGGCGGCTTCCGCTCTTCGCTCATACCGTTCCCCCTCGGCTACCCCTACCCCATCCCCCGCAGCCTTGCCATCGCCAGGGCGTCGACATAGGCCCCGTCGCGATAGGCGTAGGCACGCAGCACGCCTTCCTCGACGAAGCCGAACTTGCGGTACAGGGCCTGGGCCGGCGCGTTGTCGGTCCAGACCGTCAGCTCCAGCCGCTTCAGGTCCAGCCAGTTGTCGGCGGTGTCGATCAGGGCGGCCATCAGCGCCGTGCCGACGCCGCGGCCAGCGAAATCGTCATGCACGCCCATGCCGATATCGGCCGCGTGCGCCCGGCGGCCCTTGCCCGGCCTGAGCACGGCATCGCCAATGATCCGGTCCTCGGCCTCGGCGACGATGTGCACGTCGTCGGGCGACCGCGTCTCCAGCCACTTCCGCACCACGTCGATCGACGGGTAGCGCGGCCGCAGCGTGCCCCAGCGGAAGCGCGGCTGGCCGTGGAGCTCGGCCAGCCCGGCCGCATCCTCGACCCGGCTCGCGCGCAGGATGAGGGC
>NZ_JANX01000138.1 GCF_000767795.1 Inquilinus limosus MP06
TGTCGCCCTGGGCGTCGCCGCCCGCGCCGATGCCGGCCGTGAGGTCGGCCGAGATGCCCGCGGCAGAGGCGACGTAATCGGCCGTGTCGGTGCCGGTCCCGCCCTGCAGGTTGTCCGCCCCGCCGCGCCCCGACAGCACATCGTCACCGGCGCCGCCGATCAGGACGTTCACCCCGGCATCGCCGTTGAGCAGATCGGCGAAGGCCGAGCCGGTCAGGTTCTCGATGCTGCTGAAGCTGTCGCCCGCGGCATCGCCGCCGATCGCGTTGAAGGTCGAGAGGCTGACCGTGACGCCGGCAGCCGAGGCGGCGTAGCTCGCCGTGTCGGTGCCCGCGCCGCCGATCAGCGCATCGCCCCCCGCGCCGCCCTGGAGTGTGTCGTTGCCGGCGCCGCCGTCGAGGGTGTTGGCCCCGGCATCGCCGGTCAGCGTGTCGGCGGAGTTCGAGCCGGTGATGTTCTCGATGCTGTTGAAGGTGTCGCCGGTGGCATCGCCGCCATTGGCGGTGTTGGTGGCGAGATTGATCGTGACGGCCCCGGACGCGACATAGTTGGCCGTGTCGCTGCCGGTCCCGCCGCGCAGCGTGTCCGCGCCGCCGCGGCCCGCCAGCACGTCGTCACCGGCGCCGCCATCCAGGATGTTCGCCCCGGCCTGGCCGTTGATCGTGTCGGCGAAGGCCGAGCCGATGACGTTCTCGATGCTGCTGAAGCTGTCGCCCGCGGCGTCCCCGCCTGACGCGGTGTTGGAGGAGAGGCTGAGCATGACGCCCGCGCTGGAGGCGGCATAGGAGATGGTGTCGTTGCCATTGCCGCCCTGCAGCGCGTCCCCGCCGGCAGCGCCCTGGAGCGCGTCGTCTCCGTCGCCGCCGTTCAGCATATTCGCCCCGGCATCGCCGGTCAGCGTGTCGTTGAAGGACGAGCCGATCAGGTTCTCGATTGCCGTCAGCGTGTCGCCCTGGGCATCCCCGCCCGCGCCGATGCCGGCGGTGAGATTGACCGAGATGCTAACGGCGGATCCGGCGTAGTCAGCAGTGTCCGTGCCGTTGCCGCCCCGCAGCGTATCCGCGCCGGCACCGCCATGGAGGATGTCGTTGCCGTCGCCTCCGGCCAGGGTGTTGGCCCCGGCAGCGCCGATCAGCGTGTCGGCGAAGGCCGAGCCGGTCAGGTTCTCGATGCTGCTGAAGATGTCGCCCTGCGCGTCGCTGCCCGCGCCGATTCCGGCCGTGAGATTGGCCGAGATGCCGGCGGCCGCGGCGGCGTAGGAGGCGGTGTCGGTGCCGTTGCCGCCCTGCAGCGTGTCGGCGCCGCCGCGGCCCTGGAGCGTGTCGTTGCCATCGCCGCCGGCCAGGAGATTGGCGCCGGCATCGCCGGTCAGCGCGTCGTTCTGGACCGTGCCGGTCAGGTTCTCGATGCCGGACAGGATATCGCCCTCGGCGTCGCCGCCGGAGCCGGTGCCGGTGGTCAGGTTGACCGTCACCGCGGCGGACGAGAAGCTGTAGCTTGCCCTGTCGATGCCGGCGCCGCCGACCAGCGTGTCGGCACCGCCGAGGCCCTGGAACACGTCGTCGCCGTTGCCGCCGGTCAGCACATTGTCCCCGGCGCCGCCCTGCAGCACATCGTTGAAGGCCGACCCGATGACGTTCTCGACGGCCAGCGAATCGCCCTCGGCGAAGCCGCCGGTGTTGATGTTGGTCAGCAGGTTGATGTTCACCGCCGCGTTGGACGCCGCATAGGTCGCCGTGTCGGTGCCGGCCAGACCGTTCAGCGTGTCGGCCCCGGCGCCGCCGTCGAGCAGGTCGTTGCCGTTGCCGCCCGTGAGGCTGTTGACCCCGGCGCTGCCGGTCAGCATGTCATTGAAGTTGGAGCCGGTGACGTTCTCGATGCTGGTGTAGGTATCGCCCGTGGCATCGCCGCCGGTCGCGGTGCCGGTGGCGAGGTTGATGGTCACCGCGGCGTTGGAATCGGCATAGCCGATGGTGTCGGTGCCGGCGCCGCCGTTCAGCACGTCGCCGTTCTTGCCGCCCTCGAGATAGTCGTTGCCGTTGCCGCCGTTCAGCGTGTCGGTGCCGTTGCCGCCGATGGCGCTGAAATTGTCGCCGTAGAGCTGGTCGTTGCCGTCCAGGCCGTTGAGCGTGTCGTTGCCGCCGCCCCCGGCCAGGATGGTGTTGACGGCCTGGTTGGCAGTCTGGATGTCGTTGAAGCCCGTGCCCAGGGCCCATTCGAAGCCGGAGAGGGTGCCGCCCCCGGTCGCGGTCCCGGACAGGGTTCCGGCGGCCAGATTGATGGTGAGGGCCGCGCCCCAGACGCGGCCGTCGAGGATGTCGGCGCTGCCGGCGCCGCCGTCCATCGTGTCGCCGCCGCCGGTGAGCTGGATATAGTCGTTGCCGCCGCCGCCGCTGATGACGTTCTTCCCGGAATCGCCGGCGAGCTGGTCGTTGAAGTTGCTGCCGGTCAGGTTCTCGAAGCCGCTCATCGTGTCGCCCTGGGCGTCGCCCCCTTGGGCGATGGCGTTCAGGGCGACCGCGACGCCCGAGCCGGCGTTGGCGTAGCTGAGCGTGTCGAGGCCGGCGCCGCCGTTCATGGCGTCAGCGCCCGCGCCGCCCTGGATGATGTCGTTCCCACCCAGGCCGCTCAACGTGTCGTTGCCGCCGCCGCCATTGATGATGTCGATGCCGTCCGGATTGGCGGCATCGCCAGGATTGGTCCCGGTCAGGGTGTCGGCGCCGGCGGTGCCGTTGAGGGTCTGGGTCACGGAACATCCTCCTGCTTCGGGCGCCGCCGGTCTTGTGAACGGTCGGGCTGTGAAATGCGCCCGCTCGCACGGGGCGTGGAAAATAGGAGAGATTTAGCAGAAGTCCTACATACCATGTTAGGTCAAATCTCGTGGTGATCTTTGTTGCCAGAATAGCCCCATACTCTCCTCCACACGCCTGATGGTCGAGATCGAGCGTTACAGCTGCGTGCTGGTTTCGCTGAAACCAGGCCGCGCAGTGGGCGTTATTGGGGGAATTGGCCGGGCGGGTCAGAGGACGACGAGGCCGAGCACGGCGTCGCACGCGAACGCGAACATGGGGACTCTAGGCCAGTCGGTTCGCCGCCCATAAAGAACGGCTTGTCGCCAGGAGGTCGGCAATCGCATTCATCAGCCGAGTGCCGGCCCAGTCACTGCCATGCAACGCGGCGCGCCACTGGCGGTGCAGGCCAGCTGCCGGAGCTCTCCCGAAGAAACCAGCCGATCGGGACATTCTCCATTGCCGCGCCAGATTCCGGACCCAGTCGTGGGGTCAGAAATGGTTCGCGCCCTTTGCCGAGCTTCCGCGGCCCTTGCCCGGAACGAGATTATGCCTGCGATGCATCCAAAATGTCCAAATCGGCATTGGACGGGGAACCCGCAGCCGTCGGACCCTGGCGCCTTCACCCGACGTCAGGATCCCGCCAGCCCGGCTTCTCAGAAGGCACCGTCCATGAATCTCGCCCGCCACCCGCGCATCTCGCTGGCCCACCTGCCGACGCCACTCGAGCCGATGAAGCGACTGTCCGAGCTGCTGGGTGGCCCTCGGCTCTGGATCAAGCGCGACGATTGCACCGGCCTGTCCAGCGGCGGCAACAAGACCAGGAAGCTGGAGTTCCTCGGTGCCGACGCGATCACCCGGGGGGCGGACACCATCATCACGCAAGGTGCGACCCAGTCCAACCATGCCCGGCAGACCGCGGCGATGGCGGCGAAGCTCGGCATGGAATGCCACCTGCTGCTGGAGGACCGGACCGGCAGCGACGATCCCAGCTACAACCTCAACGGCAATGTCCTGCTGGATCGCCTGTACGGCGCCACCGTCTCCAAGCGGCCGGGCGGCGCCGACATGACGATGGAAATGGAAAAGTTGGCCGAGCGCCTGCGGCAGGATGGCCGCAAGCCCTATGTCATCCCCGGTGGTGGCAGCAACCCGGTCGGCGCGCTCGGCTATGTCAACGCGGCGCTCGAGATGCTGTACCAGGCCGGCACGATGGGGCTGAACATCGCGACGGTCGTGCATGCGACCGGCAGCGCCGGGACCCAGGCGGGCCTCGTCGCCGGGTTCAAGGCGCTGGGCAGCGGGATTCCGGTCCTCGGCATCGGGGTGCGGGCACCGCGCGACCGGCAGGAACAGAATGTCTTCGACCTCGCCCAACGGACGGCCGACCACATGGGCCTCGGCGACATCATCGAACGATCCGACGTCGTCGCGGATTGCGACTATGTCGGCCCGGGCTACGGCCTCACGACACCGGGCATGATCGATGCGGTGACCCTGGTGGCCCGAACCGAAGGCATCCTGCTGGACCCCGTCTACACCGGCAAAGGCATGGACGGGCTGATCAGCCTGGTCCGCAAGGGCCGCTTCAAGCAGGACAGCGACGTGGTGTTCGTTCACACCGGCGGTTCGGCTGGGCTCTTCGGGTACCCGGACCAGCTCGACCTGCCGGGCTATATCTGAGGGACGCGGCTCGATGACGGGCGACAGCAGGGTCATCGGCATCATCGGCGGCATGGGGCCGGCCGCGACGGTCGAGTTCATGAGCCGGGTAGTCCGCCGTACCGACGCCGAGGACGACGACGGCCATTTCCGCATGCTCGTGGATAACAATCCCAAGGTGCCGTCGCGGATCGCCGCCATCATCGAGGGGACCGGGGCGGACCCGCTCCCCGAACTGCAGCGCATGGCCGCTGGGCTCGAACGGGCGGGAGCCGACTTCCTGGTGATGCCCTGCAACACCGCGCATCACTATCATCGAGCCATCGCGGACGCGGTGGGCATACCCTTCATCAGCATCGTTGACGTCGCCGCGGAGCACCTGGCCCGACATTATCCCGGCGCCCGGCGCATCGGTTTCCTGGCATCGCCTGCTGTCCGCGAAACCGGTGTCTACGACACCGCGTTCGACCGGCACGGCCTGGCCATCGTCTATCCCGATGCGGAGGCGAATGCGCAACTGCTGGGAATCATCCGCGAGATCAAGGCGGGCCAGGTGGGCGATCGGCAGGCCGTAGGCTTCCGGCGGGTTGCCGGGGCGCTTGCCGGCGCCGCGGATGCGATCCTCGTCGCCTGCACCGAATTGTCGCTGTTGCCGCTATCCGCGGTCGGGGATATGCCGGTGCTCGACACGCTCGACCTCCTGGTCGATGCGACGATCGAGGCGGCCCGCGAAGGGAGCTGCGTCCGATAGCGGCTTTGCCCGTCAAACTCCCGATCCGCGGGATTGCATCAGGACCTTCCAGATCCCGTCGGATGGGTCATTGCCGCTGCGGCGCTTGCGCAGGACGACCAGCGACAGGGGGCAGCAGCCGAGACGGTCCCGCAGGTCGACCAAGCCTGCCGCGGTCTCGACCAGTCGCGCCGGCACCCAGCCCACGCCCAGCCCGCGCTCTGCCATCGCGACGACCGTCGGGACGAAGCTGGACACGGCCACCACCGACAGCCGGGTATCGAGGCGCGGGGTGATCCGACGGCGCATCACGGCGCCGAAAAAGGAATCATCGGGATAGTCGATGAAGGGGATCGCCCCATCACCGTCTTCGCCGGCCCAAAAGGCCCCGGCCGCCGTCGCTCCGATGAAGGGCGCGAGCATGTCTTCCCCGATCGTCACCTTTTCGACCATGTCCTCGTCGCAGGCGATCTCGGCCCCGTCGCTCTCATAGGCCAGCATGATCGATGCCTGGTCGGTCATCAGGAGCGCATAGCAGTCGTCCCGATTCCGGAGATGGACCTGGACGCGCTCCAACGCGCCACTCCGCCGAGCCCGGTCCAGGATCGCAGGCACAAGGTCCAGGCCGAGCGAATGCATGGCGCAGATATCGATCAGCGGTGCCGTTGCCGCCAAGGCAGAGCGCAGGCGGCGCAGCGACTGGACCAGTTCCTCGATCTCGGCCCGCTTCGCCCGGATGGCCTGCAACACCTGCGTCGGGCGATGACTGCGGTCCAGGACGGCGAGGCCGAGCTCCGCCTCGATCGCGACGATCCGACGGGAAAAAGCGGGTTGGGTGATGTGACGAACGGCTGCTGCGTCCGACAGCGAACGCGTATCGATCAATGCCAAAAGATCCTCGAGCGTGCGCAAATCCATCGGCACCTTGCCCTCAATGCATGCAACTCAGTCGAGCAGCCATGCAGCTCGCCACACAGCGGGGTCGAGCCGCCATCGACGCGGAACATCGTTCCCGTCATGATGTCCTACAGAGGGCTGGCGAGGAAGCGAACCGCGGCAGCGATATCCGCGGGGTGGCCCAGGCGTTCGACGGTGCGGCGGACGATGGTCTTCAGAGCGCATGTCTTGCCCCGCTGGGGGCGTCAGTGCCGGGGTGAAGCCGGCCGTGGCCTGGACACAGCCCTCGAGCGCCAGGGTATAGATTGCTGCCGCGCGCCGGCATCCGGCTCCGGCCTTGATCCGGCTTCGGCGGAGATGAGGCTCTATCCTCCAATTTGGCGGCGCAGCGCCTCCAGATGCCGCATCGCTGTGACGCCGTCGCGGATGGTCGGGGCCTCGGCCGCCTCGCCGCGGAAGGCCTTCAGCGTCACCTCCAGCAGGGCGTGGTAGCCCTTCACATCCTCATTGGCGGCGGCGGTGAAGTTGGGCGACCAGGTCAGCGCGTCCGCGTCGGCGGACAGGGTGGCGCCG
This sequence comes from Inquilinus limosus MP06, assembly GCF_000767795.1. Lineage (GTDB taxonomy): Bacteria > Pseudomonadota > Alphaproteobacteria > DSM-16000 > Inquilinaceae > Inquilinus > Inquilinus limosus_E. The sequence continues at coordinate 6,652 of NZ_JANX01000138.1, forward strand.
AGGTCCTGGGTCTTGAAGGCCGGGTCGCGGTAGTAGGTCACGTCGATCACGTTGCGCACCTCCAGCCGGCGGTGGTCGCCCATGATCTGGACGAACTCCATCGGCGTGCCGCGCGACTGCACCGTGCCCATGACGATGGTGCCGATGGCGCCGCTGTCGAAGCCCAGCGCGATGTGCATCAGCAGGCGCCCCGGTCCGTTCTCGACCTTGCGCGCCGAGATCTCGCGGATCGGCGAGGCCGCCAGGAAGGCCGGCAGGTCCATGTAGTGGACGCAGTGGTGCAGGAAGAAGCCGCTGTAGTCGACCGCGCCGCGGAAATAGGTCGGCGCCGTCATGTAGGAGCCGTAGAAGCCCAGCACCGGGCCGAATTCGCCGCCGCGGACGATGTTGCCGGCGATGCGGTTGCCTATCGAGAAGCGCTTCATGAAGCCGACCACCAGCGGCTTGCCGGCGCGTTCGGAGGCGGCCAGCAGCTCCTCCGCCTGGGCGGCGTCGCCGCCGGGCGGCTTCTCCATGAACACCGGCAGCCCCTTGGCCAGGGCCGCGAGACCGATGGCGTGATGCGCTGCGGGGCCGACCGCCATGCCGACCGCGTCCAGCCCGGGATGGGCCAGCAGGTCGCGGTGGTCGGCATAGGCCGCGCGGACGCCGAACTGACGGGCGGCGCGGACCAGGTTGGCGCCGTCGACATCGCACAGCGCCACGAGCTCGACGTCGTGCCGCGTCAGCTGCGGCAGCAGCATCTGGGTCGCATGCGTGCCGCAGCCGATCCAGCCGATCTTCAGCGTCATCGCCGGTACCCTCCCATCGCCAGCGCCCCGCGCAGCAGGGCCAGGCTCTGCGTCAGCTTTTCGGTCTCGTCCTCATGCGGCGGCCGCCACTGCGCGATCGGCACGCCGAAGCGGTCGTCGTCGCGGCGAAACGGCTCGACCGAGATCGGGCCCTCATAGCCGACATCGGCCAGCGCCCGCGCCACCGCCACCCAATCGGTCGCCCCGGTGCCGACGAAGCCGCGATGGTTCTCGTTGGCCTGGAAATGGACGAAGCGGTCGCCGGCCTGGCGGATCGCCTCGGCGATGTCCGCCTCCTCCATATGCATGTGGAAGGTGTCGAGCATCAGCCGCACCTCCGGCCGGCCGACCCGGTCGATCAGCTCCAGCCCCTGGCGGGTGGTGCACAGGATATCGGTCTCGAACCGGTTCAGCGGCTCGACCGCCAGCACCACGCCGTGATCGCGCGCGGCGTCGGCCGCCCGGCGCAGCCCGTCGACGCACCAGTCCTGCCGGCGCAGGCGGAGGTCCTCCGCCACCGGCGCCGGCGGCCGGCCGGCGAAGACCAGCGGATTGCCGTAGAGCGGCCCGCCGACGATGCGGACGCCGAGCTTGTCGGCGCAGTCGGCGGCGTAGCGCAGATAGTCGACCCCGGCTTCTCGCGCGCTGGCATCGTCGCCGGTCAGGTTGCGCTGCAGGTTGACCCGGGCGGCGAGAACGACGGACAGGCCGGCGCCGGCCAGCGCCCGGCGGGTCTCGGCGAGGTCCAGCTCGCCCGGCTCGGGCACCAAGAGCTCGATGAAGTCGTAGCCCATGGCGCGGATCCGCTCGAACCAGCCGAAATGCTCGGCGGTGAAGGGGCGCGCGACCTGCATGGAGATCAGGCCGATCGGGTTCGGCATGGATGGTTCTTTCGGTCTGGAGTCGGTCATCCCTTCACGGCGCCTTGGGTCAGGCCGCCGATCAGGCGTTTCTGGACGAGCAGGAACAGGATGGTGGCGGGCAGGGCGCCGACCACGCCGCCGGCGGTCAGCAGGCCCCATTCGATCTGGTATTCGCCGATCAGGGTCTGGATCGCGACGGTCATGGTGCGGACGCTGCGGCCGCCCAGCGTCAGGGCATAAAGGTATTCGTTCCAGGCGGTAATGAAGATGTAGATGCCGGTCGCCACCAGGCCGGGGACGCACAGCGGCAGGATCACCCGCCACAGCGCGCCGAGCCGCGAGCAGCCATCGGTCATCGCCGCCTCGTCGAGGCTCTTCGGGATCGCGTCGATGTAGCTCGTCATCATCCAGATGGCGAAGGGGATGGCGACGGTGGCGTTGGCGATGATCAGCGCGATATGGGTGTCGAGCAGGCCGAGCCGCCGCATGAGCACGAAGAGCGGCAGGATCAGCAGCACGATCGGGAACATGTTGATGACCAGGAACTGGACCATCAACACCCGGCGCCCGGCGAAGCGGAAGCGCGAGAAGGCATAGGCGGCGGTGACGCTGAGCGTCAGCCCGACCGTGACGGTGCCCAGCGCCACGATCAGGCTGTGGCCCATATTGACCAGGAAGCTGGTGCGGCCGAACAGCCGCTCGTAGCTGGCACCGGTCCAGGCCGTCGGGTCGACGGCGACGCCGCGGCCGACGATGTCGTCCGGCGGCGTCAGCGAGGTCAGCGCCATCCACAGATAGGGGCCGAGCGCGAAGCCCGCGATCAGCAGCATCGGCAGGTGGATCAGGGCGGCGCGCTGCCAGGGGGAGCTGCGGGTGACCATCAGTCCATGGTCCTCGTGGTGCGCCGCAGATAGACCAGGACGAAGCCGGCGAGCAGCAGGGTGAAGATCACCGCCAGCGCCGAGCCGTAGCCGAAATCGAGATTGGTCCGGGCCCTGATGAAGGCGTAGAGCGGCAGGGTGTGGGTGGCGTAGCCCGGGCCGCCGCCGGTCATGACGAAGATCACGTCGATCGAGTTGGCGACCCAGATCAGCCGCAGCAGCACCGCGGTCGCGATCACCCCGGCGATCGAGGGCAGCGTGATGCGCCAGAACTGCTGCCACGGGCTGGCGCCATCGATCGCCGCGGCCTCGTACAGGTCGCGTGGCACCGCCTGCAGCCCGGCCAGGATCATCACCGCGAAGAACGGGAAGCCCTGCCAGGTCAGGGTCAGGATGATGGCATGGAGCGAGGTGCCGGGATCGGCCAGCCAGGGGAAGGCCCCCTGCAGCATGCCGAGGCGGACCAGCACATCGTTCAGCACCCCGGCGTTGGGGTCGTAGATCCAGCGCCACATCAGGGCGATGACGACGCTGGGCAGGGCCCAGGGGATGATGACCACGGCCCGCGCCAGCGGCCGCCACCAGAAGCGCTGGTTCAGCAGCAGCGCGGTGGCGAGGCCCAGAAGCAGCTGGGCCGGGACCGTGATCCCGACCCAGAGCGCGGTGTGCTGCAGCGACGTCCAGAACACCGGGTCAGCCAGCGCCTTGGCGAAGTTGCCGAGTCCGGCGAAGGGCATCCGGGTCGGCCGGAACAGCACGAATTCGTGCAGGCTCAGCACCAGCGCCTGCAGCATCGGCAGGAACACGATCAGCAGCGTGACCAGCACCGCCGGGCTCAGCAGCGCATAGGGCAGGATCCGGGTCCGCGGCCTGCCACGGGCCGGGGCCCTCTGTGCCGTCGCCAGGGTCATCGACATAAGCCTCGTCCTCGCCTTACGGGGCGTAGAGCTGCTCGATCTCCCGCATCATCTGCTCCGGCGTGATCTCGCCGGTCAGGGCCCGCTGCATCGCTGCCGGCCACACCGTGTTGACGAAATCCGCGGTCTGGGAGACGGCCGGCAGGCTGTGGGCGAAGGGCAGGGACTGCACCGTGGCGTCGACGAAGCGCTTCTCGTGCAGCGTCCAGTGCGCGGCGCCGCTCTTGGTCACCGGCAGCTGGCCGGTCGCCTTGTTGAACTCGACATTGGCGTCGCCGCTGGCCAGGAAGGCGATCCACTTCCAAGCCGCGTCCTTGTCCTCGGCCGAGGACAGAACGGCCAGGGATTCGTCGCCATAGGAGGTCCAGCGGCCGCCGTTGCACTCCGGCACCGGCACGGCCGAGACCTTGTCGCCCAGCGCCTTCACCATCCCGGCGGAGGAGCCGATATGGTGGATCGTCATCGCCGTGCGGCCCTGCTGGAAGGCGGCGATGATCTCCTGGAACCCGTCATTCGGGGCCGAGGGCGGGAACAGCTTCTGGTTGCGGTAGAGATCGACCAGCCAGGTGTTGGCGGCGACCACCTGCTGGCTGGTCAGACCGCCCTTCTCGAACTTGGCGCCGGCCGAGAGGACGAACGGCCCCCAATGGTCGTAACCGCCCTTGCCGCCGCGGAAGCCGAAGCCCCAGATGTCCGGCTGGCCGTCGCCGTTGGTGTCGCGGGTCAGGGCCTTGGCCGCCTTGGCGAAGTCGTCGCAGGTCTTCGGCGGCTGCAGCCCGGCCTCGGCGAACAGATCGGTGCGGTAGTAGAGGTACGAGACGACGTACTGCACCGGCAGGTAGTACTGGTGCCCGTCCGGGCCGCCATTGATCTTCAGCAGGTCATCCTGCAGGTCGGCCTTGCCGTCCCAGCCGGCGATCCGGTCGTCCAGCGGCTCCAGCGCCCCCATCTCCACCAGCCGCGGCTGGGCGAACAGCTTCACCATCGCCGCATCCGGCGCGTTGCCGCCGGCGATCGCGGTGTAGAGGTTGTCGTAATAGCTGTTCCAGGGGATGTTCTCGGCCTCGACCTTGATCCCCGGATTGGCCGCCTCGAACTTTGCGACCAGATCGGCCACCGGATTGTCGGGGTTGTCGAAATGGTACCAAAAGCGCACCGTGCTCTCGGCCTTGGCCGTTCCGGCGGCCAGCGCTATCAGCGCGGCCAGCGCCGACGCTCGCATCTTCCTCACGACGTTTCCTCCTCCGCTTATGTGTTTTCGTTGAAGCGGCGGGCCCAGATCCCGGCCTCCGCGAAGGCCGTCCGGGCCTCTTCCAGCGCGGCCGTCATCTGCATGAAGCCGTGGATGACGCCGCGATGGACCCGGACCGGATCGCCCCGCCCCAGCGCCCGCAGTCGGTCACCGAGCATCAGCGTGTCGCTCAGCAGCGGGTCCAGCCCGGCGGCGTTGAGGTAGAGTGGCGGCAGGGCCTGCAGCGCGACGTCCGGCGCCGCTAGCGGCGAGACCTGCGGCTCTCCCCAGCTGGCGGGGGCGGGCGCGTACCAGTCCCGGTAGCGGATCATCTTCGCGGTGGTCAGGCCGTAACCGCCCGGGCCGAAGCGCCGGTGGGACTCGGTCTCATGGTCGACGGCATAGACGCCATAGAACAGCAGCCCGAGCGCCGGCAGCGGCCGGCCGGCTTCCTGTTCGTGCAGCATCAGCGCCAGTGCCAGGTTGGCGCCGGCGGAATCGCCCGAGATGCCGGCGGGACCAGCGATCCCGTGTCGCGCCAGCACCTCCGGCAGCGCTCGCCAGGCCGCCACGGCATCGTCGAGGCCGGCGGGGTAGGGGTGCTCCGGCGCCAGGCGGTAGTCGATGCCGATCACGGCCATGCCCGTCGCCTCGGCCAGGCAGCGCATCGCGCGGTCATGGGTGTCGAGGCTGCAGAAGGCCCAGCCACCGCCATGGATATAGAATATCGCGCCACGCGCCGATG
>NZ_JANX01000139.1 GCF_000767795.1 Inquilinus limosus MP06
GGCGGCGCTGGTCACGCCCGAATTCTTCGCCGGGGAGTTCGCCGCCGGGCGGCTGGCCACGCCCTTCCCGCTGACGGTCGACCGCGGCAAAGCCTATTGGCTGGTGCATGCGGCGGCGGGGCGGCACCGGCCGAAGATCCGCGCCTTCCGCGACTGGGCCCTGGCCGCCGTCCTGGCATGAAAGAGGGCCGGACATGAAAAGGGCGGCCCGGAGGCCGCCCTGATCCGTCGTGCCGGCGTCCCTGGTCAAGAGGCCGAGGCGTCCGCCGGCTGGAAGCCGAGGATGGTCTCGATCTGCCGGGTCACCGTGTCCATGTCGGCCATGCCGTCGACCGACTTCAGCAGGCCCTTGCCGCGATAGTAGGGGATGATCGGCGCGGTCTGGTCGCGATAGACGCCGAGGCGCTTGCGCAGCGTCTCCTCAGTGTCGTCAGAGCGCTTCTCGGCCGACTGGGCGGCGCGGTTGGCGACGCGGGCGAACAGCGCCGCCTCGTCGACCTTCATCTCGATCACCACCTCCAGCGCCTTGCCGTGCCGGGCCAGGGTCTCGTCCAGCCCCTCGGCCTGGCGCACGGTGCGCGGGAAGCCATCGAGGATGAAGCCGCGGTCGCAGTCGGGCTGGGCGATCCGCTCCGCGATCATGTCGAGCATGATCTCGTCGGTGACCAGGTCGCCGCGATCGAGGATCTCCTTCACCTGCCGGCCGAGCGGCGTGCCTTCGGCGATCGCCGCGCGCAGCATGTCGCCGGTCGAGAGCTGCTTCAGCCCGTAGCGATCCTCCAGCCGCTTCGCCTGGGTCCCCTTCCCTGCCCCCGGCGGGCCCAACAGGATCAAATTCATCGACGGCTCCCCCGCAGCTTCGACTTCTTGATCAGCCCCTCATACTGATGGGCCAGGAGATGGGAGTGGACCTGGGCCACCGTGTCCATGGTGACCGTGACCACGATCAGCAGGCTGGTGCCGCCGAAGTAGAACGGCACCGAATAGCTGGACGTCAGGAACTCCGGCAGCAGGCAGACCACCGTCAGATAGGCGGCGCCGATCACCGTGATCCGGGTCAGCACGTAGTCGATGTAGTCGGCGGTCGATTTGCCCGGGCGGATGCCGGGGATGAAGCCGCCATACTTCTTCAGGTTGTCGGCCGTCTCCTCCGGATTGAAGACGATCGCGGTGTAGAAGAAGCAGAAGAAGATGATCAGCGCGGCGTAGAGCGCCATGAACAGCGGCTGGCCGTGTGCCAGCTGCGTCGCGATCCAGGACACCCAGCCGCCGGCGCCTTCCGCCTGGTTGCCGGCGAAGCCGATCAGCGTCGCCGGCAGCAGCAGCAGCGACGAGGCGAAGATCGGCGGGATCACGCCCGAGGTGTTGAGCTTGAGCGGCAGGTGCGAGCTCTCGCCGCCGAACATGCGGTTGCCGACCTGGCGCTTCGGATACTGCACCAGCAGGCGGCGCTGCGCCCGCTCCATGTAGACGATGAAGAAGATCACCGCCACGCACAGCACCAGAAGCACCAGGATGACGAAGGGCGACAGTGCGCCCGTCCGGCCCAGCTCCAGCATCTGCACCAGGGCGTGCGGCAGCGAGGCGACGATGCCGGTGAAGATGATCAGCGAAATGCCGTTGCCGACGCCGCGCGAGGTGATCTGCTCGCCCAGCCACATCAGGAACATGGTGCCGCCGACGATGGTCACCACCGTGGTGAAGCGGAAATACCAGCCGGGATCGACCACCGCAGCCCCCATCGAGCCGTGCACGCTCTCGAGCCCGACCGCCAGCGCATAGGCCTGGGCCGTGGCCAGGACCACGGTGAAGTAGCGGGTGTACTGGTTGATCTTCTTGCGCCCGGCCTCGCCCTCCTTCTTCAGCGCCTCGAGCGTCGGCGACACCGCCGTGAGGAGCTGGATGATGATGGAGGCCGAGATGTACGGCATGATGTTCAGCGCGAAGATCGTCATCCGGCCCAGCGCGCCGCCGGCGAACATGTTCAGGATGCCGAGGAGGCCGCCGCCCTGCTGGGTGAAGATCTCCGACAGCACGCGGGGATCGATGCCCGGAATCGGCACATAGGTGCCGATGCGGTAGATGATCAGCGCGCCAAGGGTGAACCAGATGCGCTTGCGAAGCTCCGTGGCCTTGGCGAAGGCGCCGAAGTTCAGGTTCGCAGCGAGCTGTTCTGCAGCAGATGCCATGCAAGGCCTCGAATGAAAAAGGGCGGGGACTGCGAACATGCGCGGTCCCCGCCCTCCGTTTTACCCGCGTTGGACGGCGGCGTTAAGCCTGGGACGACGCCCCTGCGTCACTATCGACGGCCTCGGCCGGGGCCGGGGCGGTCTGGACCACCGAGCCGCCGGCCTTCTCCACCGCCGCGACCGCAGCCGCCGAGGCGCTGTGGACGTGCAGGGTGACCTTGGCCGAGAGCTCGCCCTTGGCCAGCAGGCGGATGCCGTCCAGCGACTTGGCGACCAGGCCGCCGGCGATCAGCGCCTCGGCGTCGACCGGCTTGGCCGCGTCGACGCGGCCGGCCTCGATCGCCTTCTGCAGACGGCCGAGATTGACCACGGCGTAGTTCGCCCGGAACTTCTTGTTGTTGAAGCCCCGCTTCGGCAACCGCATGTAGATCGGCATCTGGCCGCCTTCGAAGCCCTTGAGGGCGACGCCGGTCCGGCTCTTCTGGCCCTTGACACCACGGCCGCCGGTCTTGCCCTTGCCGGAGCCGATGCCGCGGCCGACGCGGATGCGCGACTTGCGCGCGCCAGCGTTGTCGCGGAGATCGTTCAATTTCGTCATGATTGCTCCTCAGGAACAGACGGGCCTCAGCCCGCCTGCTCGACCCGCACCAGGTGCTTGACCTTCTGGATCATCCCGCGGACCGCCGGAGTGTCCTCCAGCTCGCGGGTGCGATGCAGCTTGTTCAGGCCGAGGCCGATCAGCGTCTGGCGCTGGTCTTCCCGGCGGCCGATCGGGCTGCCGATCTGGGTGACGATGACAGTCGCCTTCTCAGCCATTCGCGGCCTCCACCACCTCGACGCCACCCTCGCGCTTGCCCTGGGTGCCGATGATGTCGGCGACGCGCTTGCCGCGGCGGGCGGCGACGGCGCGCGGGCCCTCGATCGCACGCAGCGCCTCGAAGGTCGCCTTGATCATGTTGTGCGGGTTCGACGTGCCGATCGACTTGGCGACGACGTCCTGGACGCCCAGCGCCTCGAAGATCGCGCGCATCGGACCGCCGGCGATGATGCCGGTGCCCTGGGTGGCGCTGCGGAGCTGGACCTTGCCGGCGCCGAAGTGACCCAGGATGTCGTGATGCAGCGTCCGGCCCTCGCGCAGCGGGACGCGGATCATGCTGCGCTTGGCCTGCTCGGTGGCCTTGCGGATCGCCTCCGGCACCTCGCGGGCCTTGCCCGAGCCGTAGCCGACCCGGCCGCGGCCGTCGCCGGTCACGACCAGCGCGGCGAAGCCGAAGCGCCGGCCGCCCTTCACCACCTTCGCGACGCGGTTGATGGAGACGAGCTTCTCGATCAGCTCCTCACCAGCCTCGCGCTCGCTCGGGCGCTTGTCGCCACGATCCCGCGGACCGCGCGTGTCTCTGCTTTCGCGTGCCATGCGCGTCCTCCTCAGAAGTCCAGGCCGCCCTCACGGGCGGCATCGGCTAGGGCCTTGACCCGGCCGTGATACAGGTAGTGCCCACGATCGAACACGACCTTGTCGACCCCGGCGGCCTTGGCACGCTCCGCCAGGAGCTTGCCGACGGCGGCGGCGGCCTCGATGGTGGCGCCGGTCTTCAGCGACCCGCGCAGGTCCTTCTCGATCGACGAGGCGGCGGCAAGGGTCTTGCCGGCCTGGTCGTCGATGACCTGGGCATAGATCTGCTTGGAAGAGCGGAACACGGACAGGCGGACCCGGCCATAGCGGGCCTGGCTCAGCTTGTGGCGGAGACGCTCCTTGCGGCGCTCGCGCAGCTCGTTGGTCTTGGTGGTCATCCCGGCCGTCCTTACTTCTTCTTGCCTTCTTTGCGCAGGATGGTCTCGGTGTCGTACTTGATGCCCTTGCCCTTGAACGGCTCGGGCTTCTTGTACCCGCGGATCTCCGCGGCCACCTGACCAACGCGCTGCTTGTCGAAGCCGGAGATCGAGATCGAGGTCGGCTTCTCGCACTTGATCGCGATCCCCTCGGGGATCGGATAGCGCACCTCATGGCTGAACCCGAGGGTCAGCACCAGCTCCTTGCCCTGGACCGCGGCGCGGTAGCCGACGCCGTTGATCTCGAGGTTGGAGGTGAAGCCCTCGCTGACGCCCACGACCATGTTGTTGATCAGGGTGCGGCTGGTGGCCCACATGGTCTGCGCCAGGCGCGACTGGCTCTTCGGCTCGACCTTGATCGAACCGTCCTCCATCGACACCTTGATCTCGTCGTTGACGAGAAGCTTGAGCTGACCGAGCTTGCCCTTGACCGAGACGTCCTGGCCCTGGACGGAGGCCTGGACCCCCGCCGGAACCTTGACGGCGTGCTTGCCAATTCGCGACATCGCCGGCCTCCTCAGAACACGCGGGCGAGGATCTCGCCGCCGACATTGGCGGCGCGGGCCTCGACGTCGGACATCACGCCGCGCGGCGTCGACAGGATGGAGATGCCCAGCCCGTTATACACCTTCGGCAGGTCCTTGATGCCGGAGTAGACGCGGCGGCCCGGCTTCGACACGCGGTCGATGCGCTTGATGGCCGGCTGGCCCTCGGCGTACTTCAGCTCGACCTTGATGGCCGAGAAGCCCGGCTTGACCTCATGGGTCTCGTAGCCGCGGATGTAGCCTTCGCGCTTCAGCACGTCGAGAACATTGGCCCGCAGCTTGGAGGCCGGAGTCTCGATCACGGCCTTGCCGACGCGCTGGCCATTGCGGATGCGGGTGAGCAGATCGCCCAACGGATCACTCAGCGACATGGTCCGTACTCCTTACCAGCTCGACTTGACCATGCCGGGGATCTGACCGCGCGAGGCGAGCTCGCGCAGCGCGATACGGCTCAGCTTGAAGCGGCGGTAGAACGCCTTCGGGCGACCGGTCAGCTCGCACCGGTTGTGGATGCGCACCGGGGAGGAGTTCCGCGGCAGCTCCGCCAGCTTCAGGCGGGCGGCGAAACGGTCTTCCATCGGCAGCGACTGGTCGTTGGCGACCGTCTTCAGGCGCTCGCGACGGCCGGCGAACGCCTTCGCCAGCTTCTCGCGGCGCTTGTTCTTCTCGACCGAGCTCTTCTTGGCCATGATCTAATCCTTGCTCGTTCAGCTGACGAACGGGAAGTCGAAGGCCTTGAGGAGTGCACGCGCCTCCTCGTCGGTCTTCGCGCTCGTCACGATAACGATGTCCATTCCCCGCACCGTCTCGATCTTGTCGTACTCGATCTCGGGGAACACGATCTGCTCCTTGACGCCCAGGGCATAGTTGCCCCGGCCGTCGAAGGCCTTCGGCGACAGGCCGCGGAAGTCGCGGACGCGCGGCAGGGCGATGTTCACCAGGCGGTCCAGGAACTCGTACATCCGCTCGCGGCGCAGAGTGACCTTGGTGCCGATCGACATGCCTTCGCGCAGCTTGTAGGTCGCGATCGACTTCCGGGCCTTGGTGGTCACCGGCTTCTGGCCGGCGATCAGCGTCAGCTCGGACACCGCAGCCTGGATCTTCTTGCTGTCGGCAACGGCGTCACCGACGCCCATGTTGATGACAATCTTCTCGATCCGCGGCACCTGCAGGTCGTTCTTGTAGGAGAACTCCTGCTTCAGCTTCGGCCGGACGACCTTGTCGTAGTGGGTTTTGAGACGAGCCATGGCCATCCTCACCGATCAATCACTTCGCCGGAGGCCTTGGCGACCCGGACCTTGCGGCCGTCTTCGAGCGTCTTGAAGCCGACGCGGGTCGGCTTGCCGCTCTTCGGGTCGACATGCGCCACGTTCGAGACGTGGAGCGCAGCCTCCTGCTCCACGATCCCGCCCTGCGTCTTGGCAGTCTGACGGGTGTGGCGCTTCACGATGTTCACGCCGCGGACGACGACACGCTCGTCGGCCGGACGCACCTCGATGACCTCGCCCTTCTTGCCCTTGTCACGGCCGGCGAGGACGACGACCTGGTCGCCTTTCTTGATCTTCGCAGCCATCACAGCACCTCGGGAGCGAGCGAGATGATCTTCATGAACTTCTTGGCCCGCAGCTCGCGCGTCACGGGCCCGAAGATGCGGGTGCCGACCGGCTCGCCCTGCTTGTTGATCAGCACGGCCGCGTTGCGGTCGAACTTGATCGTCGAGCCATCCGGGCGGCGCAGTTCCTTCGCGGTCCGAACGATGACGGCGCGATGCACGTCACCCTTCTTCACGCGGCCCCGCGGAATCGCCTCCTTGATCGACACGACGATGACGTCGCCGACGGTGGCGGTCCGGCGGTGGGAACCGCCCAGCACCTTGATGCACATCACCCGACGGGCGCCGGAATTGTCGGCGACGTCCAGGTTCGTCTGCATCTGAATCATGGTTTACGCTCCCGAAACAGCGGGGTCGGCCGACACGCCCAGGGCGCTGGCCTCGGACTCGGACAGGACGAGCCAGGACTTCCGCTTGCTGATCGGACGGGTCTCGATGATCGAGACGCGGTCGCCGACCTTGCAAGCGTTGGCCTCGTCATGGGCGAGGTACCGCTTGGTCCGCTTGATGAACTTCTTGTAGACCGGGTGCATCAGGTTGCGTTCGACGAGGACCGTGACGGTCTTGTCAGTCTTGTCGGACACAACCGTCCCGATGAGCACGCGCCGCGGCATGGCTCACTATCCTCTTACTTGGCGGGCGCGGCAGACTTGCCGCGCTCGCCCATGACGGTCTTGATGCGCGCGATGTCGCGGCGCACGACGCGGACCCGCGCCGTGTTCTCGAGCTGCCCCGAGGCCGCCTGGAAGCGCAGGTTGAACTGCTCCTTCTTCAGCGCCAGCAGATCGTCCTTCAGCTGGTCCGGCGTCTTGGCGCGGACGTCTTCGATATCCATGGTCAGACCTCCTCTCCAAGGCGGGCAATGAACTTGCAGGCGATCGGCAGCTTGGCGGCGGCCAGCGCGAAGGCTTCCTTCGCCAGGTCGCCGGGCACGCCGTCGAGCTCGAACATGACGCGGCCGGGCTTCACCTTGGCCGCCCAGAACTCCGGCGAGCCCTTGCCCGAGCCCATGCGGACTTCGGCGGGCTTCGACGAGACCGGCACGTCCGGGAAAATCCGGATCCAGACGCGGCCCTGGCGCTTGATGTGGCGGGTGATCGCGCGGCGGGCCGCCTCGATCTGCCGCGCCGTCAGCCGGGCCGGCTCCTGCGCCTTCAGGCCGTAGGCGCCGAAGTTCAGCGTGGTGCCGCCCTTCGCAACGCCGTGGATCCGGCCCTTGTGCTGCTTACGGTACTTGGTGCGCTTGGGACTCAGCATGATCCTCAGCCCTCCCGGCGCGAGTCGCGATCGCGATCGCGGCCACGACGGTCGTCACGACGCTCGCCACGCTCCGGCCGCGCCGAGGACGGGCCGGTGGCCGCCTCGGCCGCCCGCTTGTCCTGGGCCATCGGGTCATGGGCGAGGATCTCGCCCTTGAACACCCAGACCTTGACGCCGCAGGTGCCGTAGGTGGTCTTCGCCGTCGCCGTGCCGTAATCGACATCGGCGCGCAGCGTGTGCAGGGGCACCCGGCCCTCGCGGTACCACTCGGTGCGGGCGATCTCGGCGCCGCCGAGGCGGCCGCCGCAGTTGATGCGGATGCCCTGGGCGCCCAGGCGCATCGCGTTCTGCACCGCGCGCTTCATGGCGCGGCGGAAGGCGACGCGGCGCTCCAGCTGGCTGGCGATGTTCTCGGCGACCAGCTTGGCGTCGATCTCCGGCTTGCGGATCTCGACGATGTTCAGGCTGACCTCGCTGCCGGCCATCTTCGCCAGCTCCTGGCGGAGCTTCTCGATGTCGGCGCCCTTCTTGCCGATCACCACGCCCGGACGGGCGGTGTAGACCGTGACGCGCGCCTTCTTCGCCGGCCGCTCGATGACGATGCGGCTGATGCCCGCCTGGGCCAGGCGCTTCTCGAGGAACTCGCGGATCCTCAGGTCGGCATGCAGCAGGCCGGCATAGTCCTTGGTCGCGAACCAGCGCGAGTCCCAGGTCCGGTTGATGCCGACCCGAAGGCCGATCGGATTGACTTTCTGACCCATTACGCCGTCTCCCGCTCCCGGACGATGACCGTCAGGTTCGACCAGAGCTTCTCGATGCGGGACGCACGGCCGCGGGCGCGGGCGTGGAACCGCTTCATGACGATCTGCCGCCCGACATAGGCCTCGGCCACGTAGAGCCGGTCGACGTCAAGCTGGTGGTTGTTCTCGGCATTGGCGATCGCCGACTGCAGCACCTTCTTGACGTCGTCGGCGATGCGACGGCGGGAGAAGGTGAGCTCGGCCAGCGCCTTGGCCGCGTCCTTGCCGCGGATCGACTGGGCGACGAGGTTCAGCTTGCGGGGGCTGGTGCGCAGCGTCTTGGCGAACGCGCGCGCCTCGTTCTCCGCAAGGCGAGGGGGGTTCTTTTCCTGTCCCATCGCTTACTTCCTCTTCGCCTTCTTGTCCGCCGCGTGACCGTAGTAGGTCCGCGTCGGCGAGAACTCGCCGAACTTGTGGCCAACCATGTTCTCGTTGACCACGACCGGCAGGAACTTCTGCCCGTTGTAGACACCGAAGGTCAGGCCGACGAACTGCGGCAGGATGGTCGAGCGACGCGACCAGATCTTGATGATCTCGTTCCGGCCCGACGCGCGCGACTTGTCCGCCTTCTTGAGCAGATAGCCGTCGACGAACGGGCCCTTCCAAACGGAGCGTGCCACCGTCGCTCTCCCTTACTTCTTGCGACGGCGGATAATGAGCTTATCCGTCGCCTTGTTGCTGCGGGTCTTGCGGCCCTTGGTCGGCTTGCCCCACGGGGTGACCGGATGACGGCCGCCCGAGGTCCGGCCCTCACCACCACCATGCGGGTGGTCGACCGGGTTCATGGCGACGCCGCGGGTCACCGGCTTCTTGCCGAGCCAGCGGTTGCGGCCGGCCTTGCCGATCGACACGTTCGACTGGTCCGGGTTCGACACCGCGCCGACGGTGGCGAAGCACTCGCCGCGCACGACGCGCAGCTCGCCCGACGCCAGCTTCAGCTGGGCATAGCCCATGTCGCGGCCGACGAGCTGGGCGTAGGTGCCGGCGGAACGGGCCAGCTGGCCGCCCTTACCCACCTTCAGCTCGACATTGTGGACGATCGTGCCGACCGGCATGCTGCGCAGCGGCATGGCGTTGCCCGGCTTGATGTCCACCTTCTCGCCGGAGACGATCTTGTCGCCCGCAGCCAGGCGCTGCGGCGCCAGGATGTAGGCCTGCTCGCCGTCCTCGTAGGTGACCAGCGCGATGAAGGCGGTCCGGTTCGGATCGTATTCCAGGCGCTCCACGGTCCCGACCACGCCGAGCTTGCGGCGCTTGAAGTCGATGATCCGGTAGGTGCGCTTGTGACCGCCGCCCTGATGGTAGGCGGTGATCCGGCCGGTGTTGTTGCGACCGCCCTTCTTGGTCAGGCCTTCGGTCAGGGTCTTGACCGGCTTGCCCTTCCACAGGTCGGAGCGATCCACCTGGACCAGCTGGCGCAGGCCCGGGGTGATGGGATTGAAGGTCTTCAAGGCCATCGGATCAAACCCCCGTGGTCACGTCGATCTGCTGCCCTTCGGCGAGCGTCACGACGGCCTTCTTCACGTCCGAGCGCTTGCCCGGGAGGCCCCGGAAGCGCTTGGTCTTGCCCTTGGCGATCAGGGTGTTCACCGCGGTGACCTTGACGCCGAACACGCCCTCGACCGCGCTGCGGATCTCGGGCTTGGTGGCGTCGAGCGGCACCTTGAACACGACCTGGTTGTGGCCGGCGGCGAGCGTCGCCTTCTCGGTGATCACCGGCGCGCGGATGATGTCGTACATCCGCGGGGTGACGGCCGTGTCGGCCTTCTTCTTGCGGGAGCGGATCATTTCAGGCGAGCCTCGAGCTGCTCGACCGCCTGGCGCGACAGCACGAGGGTGTCACGGCGCAGGATGTCGTAGACGTTGGCGCCCTGGCTGGGCAGCACGTCGATGAACGGCAGGTTCCGGGCGGCGAGAGCGAAGTTGGTGTCGATCTGCTCGCCGGCCAGGATCAGCGCGGAGTCGAGCCCCAGCGCGGTCAGCTTGGCGGCGAGGCCCTTGGTCTTGTGGCTGTCGGCCACGACCGCGTCGACCACCACCAGCTTGCCTTCGGCCGCCTTGGAGGACAGCGCGTGGCGCAGGGCCAGCTTGCGGACCTTCTTCGGCAGGTCGTGCGCATGGCTGCGGACCACCGGCCCGAAGATCCGGGCGCCGCCGCGGAACTGCGGCGACCGCATCGAGCCCTGGCGGGCGTGACCCGTGCCCTTCTGCTTGTAGGGCTTCTTGGTCGTGCCGCTGATCTCGCTGATGCCCTTGGTCTTGTGGTTGCCGGAGCGGCGCTTGGCCAGCTGCCAGTTCACCATGCGGAAGAGCAGATCGGTGCGGACCTCGAGACCGAACACGGAATCGTCGAGATCGATCTCACCGGCGCTGGTGTTGTCGAACGTCTTGACGGCGATCTTCATGCTCAGCCCTCCTGGCCGGCGGCGTCAGCCGCGGGGGCCTCGGCAGCAGGCGTCTCGGTCGCCGCAGCGGCAGCCTTGCGGACCGCGCCCGGGAACGGGACGTCCTTCGGTGCCGGCCGCTTGGCCGCGTCACGGATCAGCACCCAGCCGCCCTCGGCGCCCGGGACCGCACCCTTGACCATGATCAGGCCGCGCTCGACATCGGTGGTGACGACGGTGAGGTTCTGCACCGTCACCCGCTCATCGCCGAGATGGCCGGCCATCTTCTTGTTCTTGAACACCTTGCCGGGATCCTGCCGCTGGCCGGTCGAACCATGCGACCGGTGCGAGACGGACACGCCGTGCGAGGCGCGCAGGCCGCCGAAGTTCCAGCGCTTCATGACGCCGGCGTAGCCCTTGCCGATCGAGGTGCCGGTGACGTCGACGATCTGGCCGGCCAGGAAATGGTCGGCGGTCAGCTCGTCACCGACGGCCAGCAGCGCATCGGCGCTGACGCGGAACTCGACCAGCTTCTTCTTCGGCTCGACCTGGGCCTTGGCGTAGTGGCCGCGAACCGCCTTGGAGACGTTCTTGACCTTGGCCGTGCCGGCACCGAGCTGCACCGCGGTGTAGCCGTCGGTCTCCTCGGTCTTCACCGCGACGACCTGGACGCCGTCGAGCTTCAGGACCGTGACCGGGACGTGCTGGCCCTCGGCGTCGAAAATTCGTGTCATGCCCAGCTTCTGGGCGATCAATCCGGAGCGCATCGTCACCGCCTCAGAGCTTGATCTCGACGTCGACGCCGGCCGCGAGGTCGAGCTTCATCAGAGCATCGACGGTCTGCGGCGTCGGGTCGACGATGTCGAGCAGACGCTTGTGGGTGCGGATCTCGAACTGCTCGCGCGACTTCTTGTCGACATGCGGCGAGCGGTTGACGGTGTAGCGCTCGATGTTCGTCGGCAGCGGGATCGGCCCGCGCACCCGAGCACCGGTCCGCTTCGCGGTGTTCACGATCTCGCTGGTCGACTGGTCGAGCACGCGATGATCGAACGCCTTGAGGCGGATACGGATGTTCTGACTGTCCATCGTTCTGTATCCGAGTGTTCTTGCCGAGAGGTGGAAAACCGGCTCATTCCGGCCCCCACATCGCGAACAGTCCAAAAAAAACTCACCCAAGCCGCGAGGGGGCTCGGGTGAGGCGCGTTTCATAACCGAACCCGATCCCGATGTCACCCCCGGAATCCCCGGTTGTGACGATTTCGTGATCGGGCCCGCCATGCGCGAAGCTCAAGGCTCAGCACCTCTCGCTTCTCTCATCCCGGGCCGCCCTTTCCGCTTCGCCTTCCGGCGGGTCGCGGAGGTACGGTCCTTGGTCCTTCACGGGCCGGGAGCCGAGGCCCCCGACCCATGATCCTTCAAGCCATCATC
>NZ_JANX01000140.1 GCF_000767795.1 Inquilinus limosus MP06
TTGTCCTGGGTTGCCAGGTGCTCGCCACCGCGGCGGAGGCGCTGCTCCGCGCCGCCTGACGCGGGCGGGCGCGGCGACCCCGGTCATCCGGCCCTGCCCGGCGGGCCAAGCCGCAGGCGGAAGGTGGCACCGCCGCCCGGCGTCTCCTCGATCGCGATCGACCCGCCATGGGCGGCCGCGGCCTCGTGCACGATGGTCAGGCCGAGACCGGCGCCTGGAGTGGTCTCGTCCCGGCGCCAGAAGGGCTCGAACACCAGCCCGCGCTCCGCCGGCAGGATCCCCGGGCCGTGATCGATGACCAGGATGTCCGCCGGGGCCCGGACCACGACCTCCACCGTTCCCCCCGCCGGCTCCATGCGCATCGCGTTCTGCACCAGGTTGATCACGGCGCTTTCGATGGCCCGGACGCTGCCGGTGACGGGCAACTGGTCGACCTCCGGCACCAAAGCGAGGTCCCGCCCGGTCGAGATCGCCAGCGGCGCGCATTCGGCCACGACGTTCCGGGCCAGCGCGACCAGGTCGACGGCCTCGTCGAGCTGGACGTCGCGGCGCTCCAGCCGGGCGACGAACAGCAGCTGGTCGACCATGGTGCGGATGCGGACGATGTCACCACGCATGCCGTCCGCCTCGCTCTGGTCCTGCAGGCTGTCGATGCGCGCCGTCAGGATCGCCAGCGGGGTCCGCATCTCATGCGCCGCCATGGCGGCGAAGCGCTGCTGCTGGCTGACGCCGGCGTCCAGCCGGTCGAGCGCGGCGTTGATCGACCGGACCAGCGGCCGCAGCTCCGCCGGCACGCCGCCATGGTCGGGAAGGCGGAAGTCGCGGTTGCGCAGGTCGACATGGGCGGCCCCGAGCGTCGCGGCCCGCAGCGGGCGCAGGGTCCGCCAGACGACCAGCGGCACGACCAGGACGGCGCCGAGCAGGACGAACCCGATGATGCGCATCAGATGGTCGGCCAGGAAGGTGCGGATGGCCGGAAGGTCGGCCGTCCTGACGAGGTTGTCGGCCCCGATGGCGACGATGGTGCCGTACGGCGTCTCGAACTCGGTCGCGACGAGGGTCATCCCCGCCAGCGGCCCCTCCCGGACGGCGAGCGGCCCGTCGCTGAACCCCGGGGCCAGGTTGCGCGTCGCGGCGATGACCTCGGGCGCGGAGCCTTCCAGCATCAGCCCGTCCTTCATCGCCGCGGTCTTGACCCGCGGCCGGTCCTGGCGGAACTGGCGGAGCGTGGAGGTGTCCGCGATCGCGAGCGAGCCGTCGGGCTGCCGGACCAGCGTGTCGGCGACCAGGGCCTTGAGATTTTTGTGCAGGAAGAAATA
Organism: Inquilinus limosus MP06; assembly: GCF_000767795.1. GTDB lineage: Bacteria > Pseudomonadota > Alphaproteobacteria > DSM-16000 > Inquilinaceae > Inquilinus > Inquilinus limosus_E. The sequence goes on from NZ_JANX01000140.1 coordinate 1,320, forward strand.
CTCGTCGCCCGGCCCGTTCCAGACGGTCAGCGAGACCGCCAGGGCCAGCCCGGACAGGACGGACTGGATGACGATCAGCCAGGCGATCAGGCGCCACGCCAGCGACGTCCGCAGCATCGTCACACGGCCCTGAGCATGTAGCCGACATTCCGGACCGGGTGGATCTCGGCGCCCGATTCCAGCTCGACGAGGCGCCGGCGCAGCCGGGAGACATGGCCGTCCAGCGACTTCGGGAGGACGTCGTCCTCCATGCCGTAGACGGCATCGAGCAGCGCCGCGCGCTGCACCACCCGGCCCGCCCGGCGGATCAGCGCCTCCAGCACCAGCAGCTCCCGCCGGTTGAACACCACGGGCCCGTCGCCGATGGTGACCTCGCGCCGGTCGGGGATCGAAGCGCAGGCGGCCGCAGACCAGGGGCAGCGCCGGCTCCGCGCCGGGCCGCCGCAGCGCCGCGCGGATCCGGGCCAGCAGCTCCTCAGCGAAGAACGGCTTGGTCAGGTAGTCGTCCGCCCCGGCGTCGAGGCCGCGGATTTTCTCGTCCAGCCGGTCCAGCGCCGTCAGCACGATCACCGGCGTGCCGGGCTGCAGCCGCCGCACCACCGGCAGCAGCGACAGCCCCTCGGCACCGCGCAGCCGGCGGTCGAGCAGGACCAGCCCGTACCGCGCCGCGGCCAGGGCCAGCTCCGCCTCGGTGTGGGTGGCCGCGCGGTCGACCAGGAAGCCGCTCTTGGCGAGGCCGCCGGAGACCAGCCTCGCCATGTCCGGCTCGTCCTCGATCAGCAGGATCCGTGTCATTCCAGCCCCCCTGTCGCCGGCGGCGCGAGGCCGGGCGGATAAGCCGCTGCGATGGGTCCGGATGCCCCGGCCCGCGCCGGACGGGCGCGAAGGGCCGGGGCCGACACCTTCCCACAACCTAGATCGTCTAGCAGTCGTCGCGGCAAGCGAAAGTTCTCGCGTCAGAGCCTGGGGGAAAGAAAATATGTCCGTTCGAACCACCGTCCGTCCCGTGCCGGGGCGGGCCGCCTGCTGGGTCGCGTTGACCCTGGCCCTGTCCGCCTGCATGGGCTCCGGCGGCAGCGGCCCGCAGATCGACGCCGCCAAGTCCTTCGCCGGCGGCCGCAACTACCCCAACGACCTCAAGATCTGCCAGGACAAGGCGTCGTCGTCCGGCGAGACGCAGGAGAGCGCGGCGGCGAAGGTCGGCATCGGCACCGCGTTGGGGGTGGGGCTGGGCCTGGCCATGGGCGGCGACCTCGGCACGACCGCCCTGACCACCGGCGTCGGCGCCGTGGGCGGCGCCTCCTCCGCCGGGCTCCTCGGGGAGAGCACGACCGACCGCGCCGCCATCGCGCTCAAGAGCCGGGACGACATCATCCGCATGTGCCTGAGGGCGCGCGGATACAAGCTGATCGAGACGCCGCCGAAGGCGACCTGAGCCGGCCCGGACCGGAAGGGGCCGTCGCTGCGGCGGTCCCTTCATCTCAGGACAGGGATCTCAGGAAGCTCGTGCACATGTTGCCGACCAGGTCGAAGTCGACGATCGTGCCGGTCTCGTCCGCCGTGTAGGACAGCTCGCAGGCCAGCTCCTTGTACCGGGTCTCGTTGTATCCGACGGGGCGGTACTGGTCCTGGATGATGGGCGACTGCGAGCCGCCGACATTGGTCTGCATGCCGACGATCTGCTGGCCCGCATATTCCGAGCCGGTCTGGACGAAGGCCTCGTAGGCCTGCAGCTCCTGCCCGGACCAGTGGTGCACGGTGTAGAAGCCCTCCTTCGACGTCGATCCCGCCGGGCCGAACTTGGCATAGGCCACGCTGATGTTCTGGCCGACCAGCTTGTCGACGCCGCTGAAATTGGCGCAGGCGGCCAGCAGGAGCAGCGAGACCCCTGCGGTCATCGCGATCGTCTTCTGGGGCAGGAGCATCGGGTTCCTCATCGCTTCGGGACGTTCGCCGGGGCCGCGATCCGGTCGCCGGCGGCGGCATGGCCGAGGCGACTGCTAGCCCATCCAGGTTGCGGGAAAGTGCCGTCCCCGGCTTTTCCCCGTCTCCCGGTCCCGGCAAACGAAAAGGGCATCGCCGCGGCGATGCCCTCTCGTGACCGTCCCGGCCGGATCGAATGTCCCGGCGCGGCGCCCGCTACTTCGCGCCGGCCTTCCAGACATTGTTGCCGCGGTCCTCGTCCGGCAGCTTGTGGTCGGGGTCGAGGATCACATCCGCCACCGTCTTGCCGGCCTCGGTCGTCACCGTCGTCGCCGCCTGGCGGATGAAGCTCTCGGCCGGCAGGCGATAGTCGCGGTGGCTGCCGTCGGTGAAGTCGACGCGCAGCATCGCGGGGATCACCAGCTTGTCCTTGGACTCCACCGTGACCGTCATGCCCTTGGCCGCGTCGCCATCGACGGGCTCGACCTTGTCGATGGCGAGGTCGAGCGACCAGTTGTGGTCGTACCAGCCGCGCCACCACCAGGACAGGTCCTCGCCGGCCGCGCTTTCCATGAAGCGGAAGAAGTCGGCCGGCTTCGGGTGCTTGTAGGCCCAGGCGGCGATGAAGGCGCGGAAGGCTGGGTCGAAGCGGTCGGGCCCGAGGATCTGCTCGCGCAGCAGGATCAGCCCGAAGGCCGATTTGAAGTAGGTGACCGGGTGGCGGTACTTCTCGATGATCGTGTCGGCGCGCGACAGGATCGCCGGCGCGTCCGGGTCCTTCAGCACTGGGAGGATCTCGTCGGCCGGGTTGCCGCCCTTCGGCGCGTATTCGCTGTCCCGCTTCGGGGCGTATTCGCCGTGGTTGAAATCGTTCGACTGGTAGACGTCGATGAAGGTGTTGAAGCCCTCATCCATCCAGGCGTCGCGGCGCTCGTCGAAGCCGACGATCATCGGGAACCAGGTGTGGCCGATCTCATGGGCGGTGATCCAGAACAGGGTCTTGCCCTCGTCGCTGATGCCGTCGAACAGCAGGCCCGGATATTCCATGCCGGCGATGTTGTCGGGCCCGGCGACATTGACCGCGACCGGCCAGGGATAGGGATACCAGCGGGCGGAGAAGCGCTCGACCGAGTCCTTGAGATATTCGGTCGACCGGCCCCAGCGGTCGCGGCCCTGGCTCTCGGCCGGGTAGAACGACATGGCCAGCGCCGATTTGCGGTCCGGCAGGTTGATCCGGGCCGCGTCCCAGGCGAAGGCCGCCGAGATCGACAGCGCCACGTCGCGCGTGTGCTGCATCGCGAAATGCCAGGTCAGCGTACCGTCCGCCTTCGGCCGCGTCGCGGCATTGCCGATCTCGTCCGGGGCGATGATCGCGACGGTCGCGTCGCTGGCGCGGGCCTTGTCGAGCCGGGCGCGCTGCTCCCGCGTCAGCACCTCGCCGGGGTTCTTCAGCTCGCCCGAGCCGGCGACGATCATGCCGCTCGGCACCGTGATCTCGTAGTCGAAATCGCCGTATTCCAGGTAGAACTCCTGGGCCAGGAAGGGCAGCGTGTCCCAGCCGCGGATGTCGTCATAGACCTGCATCCGCGGATACCATTGCGCCAGGCTGTAGATCGGGCCGGCCTTGGCATTGCCCCAGCCCATGCGCCCGCCCCATTCCTCTCCCGGAATGGTGAAATGGTAGCGGATGTGGATCCTGGCCTTGCCGCCCTTCGGCGCCAGCGGCGTGTCGAGCGCGATGCGCCCGCGGGTATCGCTGACCTGCACGGTGACCGGCGTGGTCTTGCCGTCGCGCTCGACCGAGACCTCGTCCAGCACATAGCCGTCGGAGGAGCCCTTGTCCGCCTTGCCGGCGGCATACACGCCGCGGCTGTCCGTCCGGTACATGTTCTGGTCGAGCTGCAGCCACAGCTCGCCGAGCGCGTCCGGGCTGTTGTTGGTGTAGCTGATCACCTCCTCGGCGCTCAGCGAGGGGGTCTTCGGGTCCAAAGTCGCCTGGATCCGGTAGTCGGCGCGGTTCTGCCAGTAGTCCGGCCCGGGCGCGCCGTTGCCCGAGCGATAGGCGTTGACCGCCTGCCCCATCTCCCGCGGCGCGAAGGTCTCGCGCGGCTGGTAGTCCGCCGCCAGCGCCGGAACGGCGACCAGGAGGGCGGCCAGGGGCGGCACGGGACGAAGCGACAGGATAAGGGCACGAGACCGTCGGTTGATCCGCTTCATGATTTTCCGGCTCCGTTGCGGCATCGGGAGAAGGCAGCGGCGCGCCGTCGGGTCGACGGGCCGATGCATTCGCGCGACCTGAAAGGGAATTCAAGAAACCGATGGGAATCGCTTAGAGCATGATTCGCGCGCGGCTTGCATCTATCGGATCAGCAAACTCGTAATATTGAATTCTCGCTAAATTGTATTCACCGATAACATCAGACAAATTGGAGAACCGCGGCCGCACGCCGAACGGGCCGGGTGCTGCAGAGAGCAGAGGCCCTGAAGTCGCGCGACAGAACACAGGAACAATTCGGCAAAGCTTCGGCGAAAGCGGGACTGCCCGGCATTCGCCGGCGCGCCCGGCAGGTGCGCGGCCCCCGCCCTGCCCGCTCCTAGCCGCCCTCGGCCAGATTGTAGAAGTCCTCACCGTAGCGGATGCCGCCGGTGGCGTCGGGATAGGCCATGTAATAGGTCATCCGCACCGGGATCCGGCCCGGCACCCGGGCGAAATGGGTCTTGCCGGTGGCGATCCCGGCCTCGACCCCGGCGATATCGGTGCCCAGCACCCAGGCGGCCAGGCCGAGATAGTTCTCGACCCGGATGCAGCCGTTCGACACCGCCCGGTTGTCGGTGGCGAACAGGCGCCGGTTGTTGGTGTCGTGCAGATAGATCGCCTGGTCGTTGTCGAGCTCGAACTTGAGCAGGCCCAGCGCGTTGTCGTCGCCCGGCGGCTGCCAGAACTTCCAGCCCATGGTGCCGACCATGTCCGGCGTCACCTGCGCCGGGTCGAAGGTCTGCCCCTCCGGCGTCTTCACCACCACGCCGTGCTTGCGCATCTCGGTGTACTGGCCGGCGGCCATGAAGGCCTTGTACTTCTTGGTCAGGCCGGGCGGCACGGTCCAGTCCGGGTTGTACTTCACCGCGATCATGTTCGACTGGATCATCGGTGTCTGGGTCAGGGGCGACCCGACCACGGCGCGGGTGCGCAGCACCTCGGCCCCGTTCTCGAAGGCGATGATCTCGGCCGTCGGCACGTTGACGGTAATCGACTTGCCGCGCGCCGGCGGCGCCTGGTAGCGGGCCAGGGTCTGGCGCAGCGCCTCGGCCCGATCCGCCGGGGTGAAGTTCAGCGCCCGGAAGGTGCGGCGGCCGACCACGCCATCGTCGCGCAGGCCCCAGCTCAGCTGCAGCGCCTTGACCCGCCGGGTCAGCGCCTCGTCATAGACCAGGGTGGCCGGCGCCACCGGGCCGATCAGCTCCGGCTCGGTCGACGTCACCGCCGCGGCAGGGGTCGCCTCGGCCGGTATCGTCCCGGGCTGGGCGACGGCGGGCACCATCACCGCGGCGGGGGTTGTGGTCTCGGCGGGGCTGCGGCCTCGGGAACCGTCACGCCCATCGCGTCCAGCCGCTGGCGCAGCAGCGGCACGCGCGGGTCGACCGCGGCCGGCTTGAGGGTGGAGTTGAACGGAATGGCCGAGGGCGCCGCGGCCAGCTCGGCCTCCGCCCGCTCCAGCGCCTGGCGCAGCAGCATATGCGCCTTGTCCTCCGGCGGCACCGGGGTCGGCTTGGTCGCGGCCGTGGCGACATGCGGCGCCAGCGCCAGCGCCAGAACCAAGGCCCACCGAATCATCATCTGCCCCTTCCTCGCCCGCCGGTGTTCCGGGTCGGGCCCCTTCCACGCTTTCGAACCGGAATCGACCGTCCCGCCGCGTCGCGGTCAAGCCTTTCGACACGGGCGGGAGCGGATATCATCGTCGCAGCGGTTCCGCCGGCAAACCGCAATCGCTGCACGCCACCGTTGCGCCGGATGCCCCGATCGGGGGAGATGTTAGGAAGGGCGAACGCGGAGCGCGGCGGATGCCGGGAATGGACCAGGCGGAAAGGAAGCGGGACCAGGCGGCACGGGCGGCCTGGCTGTCCTATGTCGCGGGCCTGACCCAGGACGAGATCGCCCGGCGGCTGAACGTCTCGCGCATGGCGGCGCAGCGCCTCTTGGCCTTCGCCGCGCAGGAGGGCATGGTCAAGGTCCGCATCGACCACCCGATCGCCGCCTGCATGGAGCTGGGCGAGCGCATCGCCCGCCGCCACGGCCTGCGCTTCTGCGAGGTGGTGCCGGCCGACCCGGTGGCGCCCGCCCGCCCGAACCTGCCGGCGCTGGCCATCGCCGGCGCCACCTGGATCGAGCGGCTGGTCGACACCGACAAGCCGCTGGTGATCGGCGTCGGCAACGGCCGCAGCGTGCGCGCGGCGGTGGAGGAGATGGCGTCGTCGCCGCGGCCGCAGCACCAGGTGGTGTCGGTCACCGGCAACATCGCCCGCGATTCCTCCTACAACCCGTTCGACGTGGTGATGCGGCTGGGCGACCGGCTGGGCGCCCAGCGCTTCCTGATGCCGGCGCCGCTGATCGCCGAGAGCGCCGAGGACCGCCGGGTGCTGGAGGAGCAGAAGCCGTTCCGCGAGATCATGGCGCTGGCGGCGCGGGCCGACGCCATCCTGATCGGCATCGGCCAGCTCGACGACAGCGCGCCGGTGCTGCAGGACAAGGTGATCAGCCGGGACGAGTACGAGGCGCTGTGCCGGGCCGGCGCCATCGGCGAGGTGCTGGGCAACTTCCTCGACGCCAAGGGGCAGGTCCTGCCCTCGCCGTTGCGCGACCGGGTGATCGGCCTGCCGCTGGACGCCGTGGCCCGGCGCCCGGCCGTCGCCATCGCCGGCGGCGCGGTCAAGGTGCCCGCCATCCGTGCGGTGCTGGCCCGCGGCCTGCTGCAGGGGCTGATCACCGACGAGACCGCAGCCTCGGCGCTGGTATCGCTGGGCTGAGCCCGGCCCACCGGGGCGGCTGAGACCGCCGTCCCAAATTCGCCGCAATGGACCAGCCCAATCCCCTTCGATTCGATGTGGGGGAGAGTGCAGTCATGAGCAGACCCGTGAGCGCGACGCTGGCGCTGGCGGCCAGCGGCCTGGCCCTGCTGGCGGCCGGCGCGGCCCAGGCGGCGGCGACGCCGCAGGAGACCTTCGCCAAGGCCGGCTTCACCCTGTGCGACGCCCGGCTGATGCAGAAATCCCAGGGCGACGACAGCGTCGAGCAGACGATCGCGAGCGCCGCGCTGCAGCTGGCCAAGGGAGATGTGGACTATGTCCGCAAGTCGATCGCCCGCGGCCGGCGCCTGAACAACGGCGACCTCAGCCTGTGCCCGGCCGAGGAGTTCTATGGCGCCGAGGACATCGCCCTGTTCGCCAAATACTGGGACATCCCGACCTCGGAAGCGAAGCGGAAGATGTCGGAGAACCTGGTCGACGGCTATGCCGACAGCATCCGCGACGCCATCGCCACGGCCAGCGACAAGCCGGCCGCGCCGGGCCCGAACGAGACCGCCTATGCCGAGGCCGGCTACACCATGTGCGACGCAAGGCTGATGCAGCAGGCCTTCGGCGACCGCTTCATCAAGGAGCGGATCAGCACCGCCGGCGAGAAGCTGCGGCGCGGCGACGGCGACATCGTCGAGGGCTGGGTCAGGCAGGCGCGCGAGGAGAATGCCGGCAACCCGACGCTGTGCCCGGCGGAGGAATCCTTCAGCGAGGAGGAGATCGCGCGCTATGCCAAGGCCGGGAACCTGACCGACGCGGCGGCACGCGAGACCATCGCGCAGGAACTGGTCGACGGCAAGGCGGCCGCGGTGCGCGCCGCCATCGCCCGGGCAGGCTGAGGCCCGCTTGCCGCGTTGGACCATCGGCGTCGAGATCGAGCTGCTGGCGCCGCCGGGCCGCTCGCGCCGCGACCTGGCGGAGCGGGTCGCCGCGCTGCGCGACGGGCGGGCGGAGCGTATCTTCCATCCGCAGGCCGAACCCAGCCTGGTGCCCGGCGTGCCGGTGTTCGAGACCCTGACCCTGGGCTTCGCCGTGGCCGATGCGGCCGGGGCGCCGGTGGCGCGCTTCGTTGACGACCTGACACTGCGCAACGACCTGGCCGCCAAGGCGCCGCCGCAGCCCGGCTGGTACCGCATCGCCGCCGACGATGCGCGCTTCGCCCGGCTGCTGGCCCGCCACTGCGATCCCGCAGCGCCGCTGGAGGCGGTGCTGGACGGCGCGCTTCCGGTGTTCGGCGGAACCGTCGAGCTGAAGGAGGGCGGCATCCGCCGCCTGTCCGATCCCGAGGGCGCGACCATCGCCATCGCCGCCCCCCTGCCCGGCGAGCGCGAGCGGCCCTGCGAGATCATCACCCTGCCGATCGCTGCGGATCACGCCCGGGTGCTGGAGGCGCTGCTGGCCCCGGCCCGCAGCCTCGGCTTCGGCCTGCCCGACGAGGGCGCGGTGCATCTGCATTTCGACGGCCGGGCGTTGCAGGACGCCGCGGCGCTGCAGGCCCTGCTGCGGATCCTGGCCGAGCACGGGCCGGAACTGCGGCGGATCTGCCGCACCAACCCGCGCTGCCGGCGCCTCGGCCCCCATGGCCGCGAGCTGCTGGAGGCCGCCTTCGCCGACGACTTCGCCGCCCTGCCCTGGCCCGAGGCGGCCGCGCGGCTGGTCGAGGCCGGGGCCATGAAATACTGCGACTTCAACATCCTGAACCTGCTGACCGGCAAGCCGGAGAAGACCACCTTCGAGGTGCGCATCCTGCCGCCGACGCTGGACGCCGCCGCGATCGTCACCCATGCCGAGCTGTTCGAAGGCCTGATCCGGCGCGCGGTCGAACAGAGACCGGCCCGGGCCTGAACCGGGCCCGCCGCCCGGGCGCGCCCGTCCCTAAGGCGTCGTCTTCTTATCGAACTCGACCAGCATGTAGATCTTCAGCAGAAGGTTGTCGCTGTCCGACGCTATCCGCTGGCTGGCTCGCGGCCCCAGGCTGCTCTTCTTCATGTACATGAAGCCCCTGACGAGGTCCCGGGTCGCCACCTTGAGCTTGGGATCGTTCTTCTGCGCGGGATCGGCGATCGTGACCTGCTGCTTGACGTCGTCGTATCCGATGATCAGCGTCGCGTGGCGATACGGCTTGTTATCGATCCTGTTGAAGTTGGCCGCCGTCAGACCGCAGAGCAACGGCTTGTCCAGATGGTACTTCAGGTTGAGTTCCAGATCCTGGATCATGGCGTCATCGGCGGATGACTCGGACTGCTTGCGCCAGTCCAGCAGAATGTTGCTGTCGATGCCGTATTCCTGCCGCAGCACCTTGCTGACGTCGTTGCCATCCGTCTTGTTCTTGTAGGCATTGGCCAGGGTCTCCTGGCTGTCGACCTTCTCGCCCATGTATCCGGCAACCGCCTTGACGGTCGAGGCCCAGCACAGGGAGAGATCCGCCTGCGGCTCGATGGCGAACCTGTCGTCGACTCCGTAGATCGTCATGTTGGCGCCCTTCACCCGTCGTCCGATTGCAGACCGATCGGGGCGCAGCATTGCCTGGCGGAATTTCTCTTCCGCTACCCGATGGCGGTTTCGGGTTGCCGCTGTAACGGCATCGGCCGGAGCAAGCAGGCAGGGGAACCGCCTGCTTGCTCCGGCCGATGATGAACGGGCACCCCGGCCGTCGCTGACCAGCTCAGTCCCAGCTCAGCGCGCCACCGTTCTGGTACTCGATCACCCGGGTCTCGAAGAAGTTCTTCTCCTTCTTCAAGTCCATCGCCTCGGACATCCAGGGGAACGGGTTCTCGGCCTCGGCGAAGACCGGGGCCAGGCCCAGCTGGGCGCAGCGCCGATTGGCGATGACATGCATGTACTGCTCGCACAGCGCCGCGTTCAGGCCGAGGAAGCCGCGCGGCATGGTGTCCCGTCCATAGGCGGCCTCGAGCTCCGCCGCCTCGGCCAGCATCCGCCGCAGCTCCTCCTGGAAATCCTGCGTCCAGAGATGCGGGTTCTCGATCTTGATCTGGTTGATGACGTCGATGCCGAAGTTCAGATGGATCGACTCGTCGCGCAGGATGTACTGGTACTGCTCGGCGATGCCGACCATCTTGTTGCGCCGGCCCAGCGACAGGATCTGGGCGAAGCCGGTGTAGAACCACATCCCCTCGAACACGACGTAGAAGGCGACGAGGTCACGCAGGAACGCCTGGTCGGCGGCCGGCGTGCCGGTCCGGAACGACGGGTCGGACAGGTTCTGGGTGTAGCGGATCGCCCAGGCCGCCTTGTCGGTGATCGACGGCACTTCCCGGTACATGTTGAACAGCTCGCCCTCGTCCAGGCCCAGGCTGTCGACGACATACTGGAAGGTGTGGGTGTGCACCGCCTCCTCGAAGGCTTGGCGCAGCAGGTACTGGCGGCACTCCGGGTTGGTCAGGTGACGGTAGATCGCCAGCACGATGTTGTTGGCGACCAGCGATTCCGAGGCCGCGAAGAAGCCGAGATTGCGCTTCACCGCCCGGCGCTCATCCTCGGTCAGCCCGTCGCGCGACTTCCACAGCGCGATGTCGGCCTGCATCGAGACCTCGGTCGGCATCCAGTGGTTGTTGCAGCCGGAGAGGTACTTCTCCCACGCCCAGCGGTACTTCATCGGCAGCAGCTGGTTGACGTCGGCGCGGCAGTTGATCATCGCCTTGTCGTCGATGCTGACCCGGCCGCCGGACCGGTCGATGGCGCCGAGACC
>NZ_JANX01000141.1 GCF_000767795.1 Inquilinus limosus MP06
CCCGGCGCTGATCGCGGCGCAGTGGTTCAGCCCGTCCGACGTGATCTATCTCGGCGCCGCCAACCTGGCCGGCTATCTCGCCGGCGCCCTGGCGGCGCGGCCGCTGGCCGGCCGCATCGGTTCGGTCCGGGCGCTGCGCGGCACCATGCTGCTGGCCACGCTGTCCTGCCTGGCCTGCGCCATGCCGGTGGCCTTCGCCTGGTTCTTCGCCTGGCGGTTCCTGGCCGGGCTCAGCGGCGGCGTCATCATGGTGCTCGCCGCCTCGACCATCCTGCCGCATACGGCGCCAGGCAAGCGCGGCCTGGTCGGCGGCGTGATCTTCGCCGGCGTCGGCCTGGGCATCGCCGCCTCGGGCACGCTGGTGCCGCTGCTGCTGCTGCAGGGCCTGCGCGAGAGCTGGCTCGGCCTCGCGGCGCTGTCCGGCGTGCTGACCTTGGTCGCCTGGCCGAACTGGCCGAAGGGCGACCCCGCCGCAGCCTCCCATGCCGATGCGAAGGCCATGCGGCCGCGCGTCTCCGCCGCCGTACCGGTGCTGTCCCTGCAATACGGCCTCAACGCCGTCGCCCTCGTGCCGCACATGGTCTTCGTCGTCGATTTCGTGGCCCGTGGCCTGGGCCAGGGCATCGCCGCCGGGTCGCAATACTGGGTGCTGTACGGGCTGGGGGCGGTGATCGGGCCGCTGCTGACCGGCCATCTTGCCGACCGGGCCGGCTTCGCCCCGGCGCTGCGGGCGGCCTTCCTGATCCAGGCGGTGGCGGCGGCGGTGCCGGCCGTCACCACCGATCCGGCCGCGCTGATCGTCTCCTGCATCGTCATCGGCGGCTTCACCCCCGGCATCGTGCCGCTGGTGCTGGGCCGCATCCACGAGCTGATCCCGCATGGGGCGGAGGCGCAGCGCGCCGCCTGGGGCCGGGCGACCACGATGTTCGCCCTGTTCCAGGCCGGCGCCGCCTACGGCTTGGCCGCCCTGTTCGACGGCACGGGTGGCGACTACCGCATCCTGTTCGTCGTCGGCGGCGCCGCCGCGGCCCTGGCGCTCGCCATCGATCTCGTCCTGGCGCTGACGGTCAGGGCCAGATCCTTCGGAGCATCGTCATGACCCAGTCCTACACCATCATCGACCACAGCTACGACGTGGTGATCGTCGGGGCCGGCGGGGCCGGGCTGCGCGCGGCGCTCGGCATGGCCTCGTCCGGGCTGAAGACGGCCTGCGTCACCAAGGTGTTCCCGACCCGCAGCCACACCGTGGCGGCCCAGGGCGGCATGGCGGCGTCGCTCGGCAACATGGGCGACGGCGACAACTGGCGCTTCCACATGTACGACACGGTCAAGGGCTCCGACTGGCTCGGCGACCAGGACGCGATTGAGTACATGTGTCGCGAGGCCGGGCCGGCGGTGCTGGAGCTGGAGCAGTACGGCGTGCCGTTCTCCCGCACCGCGGACGGGCTGATCTACCAGCGCCCCTTCGGCGGCCAGACCTTGAACTACGGCAAGCAGATGGCACGGCGGACCTGCGCCGCGGCTGACCGCACCGGCCATGCCATCCTGCACACCCTGTACCAGCGGTGCCTGGAGCACCGGACCGAGTTTTTCGTCGAGTATGTCGCGCTCGACCTGCTGATGGACGACGACGGCACCTGCCTCGGCCTTCTGGCCTGGAACATCGAGGACGGCACGCTGCACCGGTTCCGCGCCCACTACACCGTGCTGGCGACCGGCGGCTATGGCCGCGTCTGGTTCTCCTGCACCGCCGCGCATGCCTGCACCGGCGACGGCAACGCCATGGTGCTTCGCGCCGGGCTGCCGCTGGCCGACATGGAGTTCACCCAGTTCCACCCGACCGGCATCTACGGCTCCGGCTGCCTGATTACCGAGGGGGCGCGGGGCGAGGGCGGCTTCCTGACCAATTCGGAAGGCGAGCGGTTCATGGAGCGCTATGCCCCGACAGCGCGGGACCTGGCCGGGCGCGATGTGGTCTGCCGGTCGATGACGATCGAGATCAACGAGGGGCGGGGCGTCGGCCCGAACAAGGACCACATCCTGCTGCATCTCGAGCATCTCGGCGCCGACCTGCTGCATGAGCGGCTGCCGGGCATCAGCGAGACGGCGAAGATCTTCGCCGGCGTCGACGTCACGAAGGAGCCGATCCCGGTGCTGCCGACGGTGCACTACAACATGGGCGGCGTGCCCACCAACCTGCATGGCGAGGCGACGACGCTGCGCGGCGACGATCCGGAGACGGTGGTGCCCGGGCTGATGGCGATCGGCGAGGCCGCCTGCGTCTCGGTGCACGGCGCCAACCGGCTGGGCTCGAACTCGCTGCTCGACATCATCGTGTTCGGCCGGGCGGCGGCGCAGCGGGCCGCGGCGACGGTGCGACCGGGCGAAACGCACGCCCCGCTGCCGGCATCGGCGACCGAGAAGGCGATCGACCGGCTGGACCGGGTGCGCCACGCCAGGGGCGGCACCAGCGCCGGCGAGATCCGGCTGGCGATGCAGCGCATCATGCAGCGGCACTGCGCCGTGTTCCGCGACGGGCCGCTGATGCAGGAGGGGCTGGGCAAGCTCGGCGAGACCGCGGGCCCGATGCGGGCCGATCTCGGTCTCGCCGACCGGTCGATGGTGTTCAACACCGACCTGGCCGAGGCGCTGGAGCTGGACAACATGCTGCAGCAGGCGGTGGTCAGCCTGCATTCGGCGATCGGCCGGACCGAGAGCCGCGGCGCCCATGCCCGCGAGGACTACCCGAAGCGAGACGACCAGGCCTGGCTGAAGCACAGCCTGGCCTGGCTGGACGAGGCGGACGGGGTGCGCCTGGACCACCGCCTGGTCCACATGCAGCCGCTGTCCAACGAGGTCGCACCGATCCCGCCGAAGGAGCGCGTATATTGAGAAACCATCGGACGGCCGGGCCCGTTGCGACGGGCCCGGTCCGGCCGGCTCAGCTGCTCTTCAACGAGGCCTTCACCGCCTCCAGCCCCGGCTTGCCGTCGATGGTGGTGACGCCGTCGAGCCATTTGGTCAGCAGGCCGGGGTTCTCGCTCAGCCACTTCCGGGCGGCGGCGTTCTGTTCCATGCCCTCGTCCAGGATCATCGACATCATCTGGTTCTCGGTGTTCAGGTCGAACACCAGTTGCTGGGCGAACTTCTTCAGGTTCGGGCAGCCGTCCAGCCATTTCTGGTTGGCCAGGGTGCGCACCGTGGCGCCGCCGTAATTCGGGCCGAAATAGGCGTCGCCGCCGCTGAGATAGTCGATCTTGTACTTGATGTTCATCGGGTGCGGCGCCCAGCCCAGGAACACCACCCATTCGCCGCGCCGCGTCGCCCGGTCGACCTGCGCCAGCATCGCCTGCTCGCTGGCCTCGACCAGGTTCCAGCCGCCGAGGCCGAACTCGTTCTTCTCGATGATGGTCGACAGGTTCTTGTTGGCGGAGGAGCCGGGCTCGATCGAGTAGATCGACTTGCCGAACTTGTCGGCGAATTTCTGCAGGTCGGCGAAGTCCTTGACCCCGGCCTCATAGGCCTCGCGGTTGACCGCCAGCGTCACCTTGGCGTCGGCCAGGTTGGTGCCGACCAGCTCGACGCCCTGCTTGAGATAGGGCTCGACCATCTCGGTCTGCGACGGCATCCAGTTGCCGAGGAACAGGTTCACCTGGTTGTTCTTGAGCGATTCGAAGGTGACCGCCACCGACAGCATGTCGATCTTCGGCTCGTAGCCCAGCCCGGTCAGCACCGTATTGGCCAGGGCGGTGGTCGAGGTGATGTCGGTCCAGCCCACATCCGACATCTTCACGGCCTTGCAGGCCGCATCGTCGGCCAGGGCGGCACCGGCCGGGGTCAGCGCGGCGATCGCTGCCGCAGTGCAAAGGAATCGTCTCGCGTTCATCTCTGCCTCCTGTCTGTCCGTATGGGAATCGGGGGCGTTGTCAGCCCTTCTCGTCCTCCGCGGCGGCCTCGTGTGCGGCGCGGATCTCGCTCAAGCGGTCATGGATCTCGGCCTCGAACGGCGCGACCTTGGGGATCGTCGCGTCGATCGACAGGTTCAGCACCTCGCTCTCGGCCAGCACGGTGCCGGAGGCGACGTGGCGCATGACGTGGTGCAGGGTGAAGCGCTTGGCGTCCATCGCGCCCAGCCGGGTCTCGACCGCCACCTCGTCGCCGGCATGGGCCTCGCGGCGGTAGCGGATCGTCATCTCGCCGGTGAAGACGGTGCGCCGGCTGCGCGCCCGGTAGGCGGCGTCGATGCCGGCGAATTCCAGAAAGGCGTCGGTGGCGTGGCTGAAGATGACGGCGTAGTAGCCGTCGTTCAGGTGGCCGTTGTAGTCGGTCCACTCCGCCCGCACCGCCTCGCGGTGCAGCCTGAGCGGCGCCGCGATCCTCCGGTCGGACGGGGATGTCGGGTCGGCCGCGGTCGCTGGCATCCGCCGGTTGGTCCTCGCCTGCGGCCCGTCTCTCGGCGGACGGGCTCGGATGCAGGCGATGCTACGCGGCGGCGGCGTGCTCCATTGACCGAAGGCGACGCCGACCTGATCGAAAGCGCCGCCCGTCGGGGCGTCGCGGATCGAAGGGGATCAAAGGCCCAGCAGCAGGCCCAGCTTCATGCCGAGGGCGCGGAAGATCGAGGCCTCGGCCATGTCCTGGGCGGCGACCAGTGGCACCTTGCGCACCGGCCCCTCCGGCGGGGCGATGTCGAGCTCGCCCAGCACCTGGCCCTTGGCGATCGGCGCCTCGATCGGCTGCTGGAACCGGGCGGTGACCGTCATCTTGTCGAAATCGGCCGGCTGCATGGTCATGGCCAGGTCCTGCGCCACCGTGACCGGCACCTTGTCCTCGGCGCCCAGCCAGACCGTCGCCTCGTCGACCGTGGCGCCGGCCTTGTAAAGCGGGTACAGGCGGAACTGGTTCCAGCCCCATTCCAGCAGGCGGGCGCCCTCGTCGGCGCGGGACTGCATGCTGGGCAGCCCGTTGACCACCAGGATCAGCCGGCGGTTGTCGCGCACGCCCGAGGCGGTCAGGCCGTAGCCGCCGGAATCGGTGTGGCCGGTCTTGATGCCGTCCACGCCCATCTCCCGGTACAGCAGCGGGTTGCGGTTGCCCTGCTTGATCTTGTTCCAGGTGAACTCCCGCTCGCCATCGTAGCGATAGTATTGCGGGAAGTCCGAGATCATGCGCTCGGCCAGGATCGCCAGGTCGCGGGCCGTGGAATAATGCTCCGGGTCCGGCAGGCCGTTGGCGGTGACGAAATGGCTGCTGTTCATGTTCAGCTTCTTCGCCATCTCGTTCATGCGGTCGGCGAAGGCGGTCTCCGACCCCGCCAGGCCTTCGGCCAGCACCACCGCCGCGTCGTTGCCGGACTGGATCAGCAGGCCGCGCAGCAGATCCTCGACCCGGATGTTGTCCCCGACCTGGACGAACATCTTCGACCCGCCGGTCTGCCAGGCCTTCTTGCTCACCGGGAACTTGGTGTCGAGCGTGATCCGGCCGTCCCGCAGCGCGTCATAGACCAGATACGCCGTCATCATCTTGCTCATCGACGATGTCGGCATGCGTTCGTCCGCCGCCTTCTCCATCAGCACCGTATCGGTGGTGGTGTCGATCAGGATCGCCTGCTTGGCGATGGTGTCGACCGTGGCGGCGCCGGCGGGCAGCGCGGCGAGGCTGGCGAGGAGGAGGGTGACGCGGAAGAGGGGGGCCGGCATCGCGATCTTGATCATGGAGCGGAGCATGGATCGCAGGGATAGCGTCAACTGAGGCCGCTGCCAACCCGGGCCTGTCATCTCCGTGCCGCGGCGAAGCGCGCATGGCGCGTCGCCGGCCTGCCGGGCTTTCCGGTCCCATCGGCGGAAGCGCTGCGCTCCGATCCCCCATCTGGGGGTGATAGGAGGGCGGTCGCCTCATCTAAGATGAGAACAAATAGCCTGTCGGCCTGTCCCTTTCGGGTCATAGCGCGAAGGTCGCGCGCCTTGTACAATGTGATCTGTGGTGGGGGCCACATCTGTCAAATAAGGCGAACGCGACATGGGGCGAGGCAACATTTTGGGAAGGCAATCATATTCATTTTTAGGTAAGTTTTATAAATGAAAATATTCCTGAACCCCCCGCGATGCCCCTGGGAGACATCGTTCCCATGCTGAAACACGCCGACATCTGGGCGGCGATCGACCGTCTTGCCCGGCTCAACGGTCTGTCCCCCTCCGGCCTTGCGCGTCGCGCAGGGCTCGACCCCACCACCTTCAACCCGAGCAAGCGGCAGTCGAGCGACGGCAAGCTGCGCTGGCCGTCCACCGAGAGCATCTCCAAGATCCTCGACGCGACCAGCAGCTCGATGGCTGCCTTCGTCCGGCTGATCGACGACGGGTCGGGGCTGCCGGCCCGGCGCATCCCAGTCATCGGCCTCGGCCAGGCCGGCATCGAGGGGCTGTTCGACGAAGCCGGGCACCCGACCGGCAAGGGCTGGGACGAGGTCGACTTCCCCAACCTGTCCGACCCGAGCGCCTATGCGCTGGAGATCTCGGGCGACGCCATGGCCCCGATCTACCGGGATGGCGATGTCGTCGTGGTCTCACCGGCGGCGGGGCTGCGACGCGGCGACCGGGTGGTGGCGAAGACCGCCGGCGAGGGCCTGCTGATCGGCGAGCTGGTGCGGATCAGCGCCAACCGGATCGACCTGAAGCCGCTGGCCGGCGATGAGGCGCCGCAGTCGCTGAAGCTGTCCGACGTGGTCTGGAAGGCCCGTATCGTCTGGTCCAGCCAGTAGCCCGCTCCTCCCCTGCGCCCGGCGCAGGCTGGGTCATCCGCCGGGCGGTGTTGGCGCCGCCCGGCCGCTCGCCTATGCTCCGCCGGCAAGACGACGTGGGATCGGACGGACGACATGGCAAGACAAGCGTGGACCTTCCTCGACGGCTCCTGGCAGGAGGGCAATCCGCCGATCATGGGGCCGCTCAGCCATGCCGCCTGGATGTCCTCGATCATCTTCGACGGCGCCCGCGGCTTCGAAGGCGTGGCGCCGGACCTCGACCGCCATTGCGTCCGGGCCGTCGCCTCGGCCAAGGCGATGGGGCTGGAGGCGACCCTGCCGGCCGAGGAGATCGAGGCGCTGGCGCGTGAGGGGCTGCGCCGCTTCCCGGCCGACGCCGCGGTCTATATCCGGCCGATGTTCTGGGCCGAGGAAGGCTGGATCGAGCCCGACCCCGCGGCGACGCGCTTCTGCCTCTCGATCTATGACTCGCCGCTGCCGCAGCCGGGGGAGGACACCGCCTGCTTCGCCCAGGGGCTGCGCCGGCCGTCGCCGGAGATGGCGCCGACCCGGGCCAAGGCCGCCTGCCTGTATCCGCAATCCGGCATGGCGATGCGCCAGGCCAAGCAGCGCGGCTTCACCAATGCGGTGATGCTGGACCCGATCGGCAACGTCGCCGAATTCGCCACCGCCAACATCTTCATGGCCAAGGACGGCGCCGTGCACACCCCGGCGGCGAACGGCACCTTCCTCGCCGGCATCACCCGCCGCCGGGTGATCGAGCTGCTGCGCCATGCCGGCGTCGAGGTGCTCGAGCGCGCGATCCGGCCGGACGAGCTGGCGGAGGCCGACGAGATCTTCCAGACCGGCAACTTCGCCAAGGTGCTGCCCTGCACCCGGCTGGAGGACCGCCACCTGCAGCCGGGGCCGTTCTACGCCAAGGCCCGCAAGCTCTACTGGGACTGGGCGCATTCGTGAGGCTGCGTCCGGCAATGCGGACGGATCCTGAGAGCTTCGATGAGTGACGCTGTGCCGCCCGAGCCGGTCTCCAAGGATACCCGCAACCTGATGCGGGTGCTCGAGCACCAGGGCATCACCCTGGTGTTCGACGTCGGCGCCAATATCGGCCAGTACGCGCAGCGGCTGCGGCGCGGCGGCTATGCCGGGCGGATCGTCTCGATCGAGCCGCTGTCGGCCGCCCATGCCGCCCTGACCGCCGCGGCCGCGGCCGATCCGGACTGGTCGGTCGAGTCGCGGATGGCGCTGGGCGACGGCGACGCGCCGGTGACGCTGCAGGTCTCGGGCGAGAGCGACATGAGCTCGGTGCTCGACTTCACCGCCGAGATGGCGGACCTGCTCGACGGCTCGGCCTATGTCGGCACCGAGGTGGCGTCGCAGGCGCGGCTGGAGCGGATCTTTCCCCGCCATGCCCGGCCGGGCGACCGGGTGCTGCTGAAGATCGACACCCAGGGCACCGAGCGCCGGGTGCTGGACGGGGCGCGCGGCGTGCTGCCGCGCATCGCCGCGGTGCAGATGGAGCTGTCGATCGTGCCGGTCTATGACGGCGAGCCGTCCTACCGCGACATGATCCAGCACATGGCCGAGCTGGGCTTCGTGCCGGCGCTGTTCATCCCCGGCTATTTCAACCGCCGCACCGCCCGGCTGATCGGCATGGACGGCGTGTTCGTGCGGCCGGGCTAACCCGAACCGATGCCGGCCTCCCAGCGTCCCGGCCGCCTGCCGGTCGTCGACCTGCTCCGCGGCCTGGCGCTGCTGGCGATGGCGCTCTACCACCTGTCCTGGGACCTGAAGTTCTTCCGCTTCGTCGACTGGGACCTGGCGGGCGGCGCCGGCTGGGTCGCGGCGCGCTATCTGATCGCCGGCAGCTTCCTGGCCCTGGTCGGCCTGGGGCTGGAACTGTGGCATGTGCAGGGGCACGACCTGCGGCGCTGGGCGATCCGGCTGGGCAAGGTCATGGCCGGGGCGATCGCCGTGACCGTCGCGACCTGGTTCGCGATCCCGGACGAGTTCATCTTCTTCGGCATCCTGCACAGCATCGCTGCCGCGAGCATCCTCGGCCTCCTGGTCCTGCGGCTGCCGGCGGCCGCGAATGTCATTCTCGGTCTCGCCGTGATCGCTCTGCCGATCGTCTGGCGCTCTGGCCTGTTCGACCATGCCTGGCTGCTCTGGACCGGCCTCGGCACCGCGCCGCCGCGCAGCAACGACTATGAGCCGCTGTTCCCCTGGTTCGGGCCGGTGCTGCTGGGTCTTGCCATGGGCCGGTGGTGGCTGCGGGCCGGCGCCCCCGGCGGCACGGTCGACGGTGGGGGCGCGGGCCGGCCGTTGCGCTGGATCGGGCGGCACAGCCTGGCCTTCTACCTGGTCCACCAGCCGGTGCTGATCGGCCTGCTGCTGCTGGTCGGCATGGGCCTCGGCCGCGACCCGCAGGCGATGCTGTCGCCGGCGCCCGACCCGGCGCCGATGCTGATCGACTGCCAAGTGCAGTGCGAGCAGCGAGGCGGGGGCATGGAGCAGTGCCACGCCTATTGCGGCTGCATGGTCGACGGTGTCCAGGCCCAGAGCCTGTGGCCGGCGCTGCGGCCGGATGCGGCGCCCGAGCTCAAGGACCGCCTGCGCGATCTGGCCGCCATCTGCAGCCGGTAGCATCGGCGGAACATGACGGAAAATTCGCTCGCCTGCCGGTGGCCCCGGCCCTAGTCTCGGCGCCGATGTCCGGATTGCCCCGCCGCCCGCTGTCATGAGCCCACCCGCCGAGGATCGTTCCGCCGGCGCGGGGCCGGATGTCGGCTGGTCGGCGCTGATGGTCGCGGCCCAGGCGGGCGACCGGGTCGCCTATCGTCGGCTGCTGACCGAGATCACCCCCTATCTGCGGGCGTTGGCTCGCCGGTCGCTGCGCCGCCCGGCCGATGCCGAGGATGCGGTGCAGGATGTGCTGCTGACCCTGCACAGCATCCGCCAGACCTACGATCCGGGCCGGCCGTTCCAGCCCTGGCTGGTGGCGATCGCCCGGCGGCGCATCGTCGACCGCGTGCGCATCCAGATCCGCACCACCGGCCGCGAGACCGCGATCGACCCGTTCCAGGAAACCTTTGCTGCGCCTGAAACGAATGAAGGATCGGAGGCCGATTCGATCGCGCTGCGGCGCGCGATCGCGGAACTGCCGCCCGGCCAGCGTCAGGCGGTGGAACTGCTGAAGCTGAAGGACATGTCGCTGAAGGAGGCATCGGCCGCCAGCGGCGCGTCGGTGCCGGCGCTGAAGGTCGCCATGCACCGCGCGCTGAAGGCGCTGAAGGGGGCGTTGGGACCGAAATGACGGAGACGGGGCACACTCGCACCGAAGACCTGATCGCAAGGCTGGCCGCCGACGCGCAGCCGGTCCGCCCCCTGCGGCCGCCGATGCTGCGCGCCCTGGGCTGGCTGGCCGTCGCCGTCCTGATGATCGGCACCGTCGTCCTGTCCTTCGGGATCCGGCCGGACTTCATGGATGAGATGGGCGAGGCCCATTACCAGCTGGAATGGGCGGGCTCGATGCTGACCGGCATCCTTGCGGCCATCGCCGCCTTCCATGTCAGCCTGCCGGACCGGTCGCGCGCCTGGGCATTGCTGCCGTTGCCAGGCCTGGCGTTGTGGCTGTTCTCGATCGGCTATGGCTGCATGACCGACTGGGTGCGCCTGGGCCCGCAGGGCTTCGCCTTCGGCACCAGCTTCTTCTGCTTCCGCTCGATCCTGCTGATCAGCCTGCCGCTGTCCCTGGTGCTGCTGGCGATGCTGCGCCTGGCCGGCCCGGTGCGTCCGGTCGCGACGATCGCCAGCGGGATGCTGGCGGCGGCGGCCCTGTCGGCCTGCGGCGTCTCCATGTTCCATGGCGACGAGGCCACGCTGATGGTGCTGATCTGGCACGGCGGCGCGGTGGCGCTGCTGGTCGGACTGGGCACGCTGCTCAATCGCCGCCTGTTCGGCCTGTTCGCGCCGCGCCCAGCCGGCTGAGCGCCCTGGCTGGCTGAGACGGGCCCGGCTACAGCCGGGCTGCTCCCAGGATCCGGCCGTCCGCGGCCTGCAGCAGCACCGCCGTCCGGTCGCCCTCCGGCCGGGCCGCGGCGACCGTGCCCCCGGGCATCCAGCCGTCCAGCCGGGTCAGGCTG
The DNA here is from genome assembly GCF_000767795.1 of Inquilinus limosus MP06. Lineage (GTDB taxonomy): Bacteria > Pseudomonadota > Alphaproteobacteria > DSM-16000 > Inquilinaceae > Inquilinus > Inquilinus limosus_E. The sequence continues at coordinate 10,900 of NZ_JANX01000141.1, forward strand.
CGCACGACATTGCGGTCGACCAGGGTCCTGCCGGCATTCTCGCCGCGCCGAACGGGCGTGTCGTGCCGGTCGTCGAAGCCGACCAGCCACAACACCGCGTCGGCCGGGGCGGCAGGGTCGACCGCCACCTGCAGCCCGGTGCCGGACGCGGTCAGCTGCACCGGCACCGACGGATCGGTGCGTGCAGCGGCGATCGCCGCCTCCATCGCCGCGCGGTCGGACCCGACGACGTCGCCGCGCCCGTCGATCACGGCCTGCGGCGTGTAGACCTGGTCCGAGCCCAACTGCGCGGCATAGGCCGTCTGCCGGGCCGTGGCCCAGGGGCCGGAGAACGGGTCGGTCCAGCCCAGCCGGTTCCAGTAGTCGACATGAAAGGCCAGGGCCAGCACCTCCGGCCGGTCGGCCAGCGTCGACAGCAGCGCGTCGGCCGGCGGGCAGGAGGAGCAGCCCTGCGAGGTGAACAGCTCCACCACCACCGGGCGTTCGGCGGCCAGGGCGGGCGCAGCGGCAAGGGCAGTCGCGGCCAGCAGGCCGGTCAGAAGCGATCGGATCATGACGTAATCCTGAAACGGCATCCCGCCTCCGGTTCGGCCCGGTCCGGTGGAGGGTTACAGCTGCGTCTCATCTGGGAAACACATCGCCTCTTGATTCGCGATTGATAATCGTTCTCAATTGACTCGCCGTTCCAACGGGAGCCCAGAATGGACGAGGACCAGATCACCGAGCCGAGCGACCGCCGCGCCCTGCCTTTCCCTGAGCAGCTGGTGCTGTGGGCGCTGCGCCTCAGCGTCGTCGGGCTGAAGACCGGGGCGCCGACCGACCATCCGGTGCTGCTGGCCTTCCGCAAGGTCGGGGCCGAGCCGGCGGCGGAACGGGTGGGCCTGCTGACCCGGATCATCGGCTTCGGGGCCGAGCGGCGGGTGCAGATCGGTGTGCCCTGCGCCTTCACCGTCACCGAGGATGAGCGCCGGATCCTGGACCTGGTGGCGATCGGCCAGTCGGGCGTGGCGGGCACGCT
>NZ_JANX01000142.1 GCF_000767795.1 Inquilinus limosus MP06
GGGTCAGCCCGGGCGCCAGGCGCTTCGACAGGCTGTCGACCACGATCACATGGTCCGGCGCCAGCGTCGCCAGCGGCGCCTCGCCGGCCAGGAAGCTGAACACCCGGTCCTCGACCGCCACCAGGTCGAGCCGCTGCAGGAGCGCTGCCAGATCCGCCCGCCGGCCCGGCGACATCGACAAGCCGAGCGGGTTGTGCAGCACCGGCTGCAGATAGACGCCGCGCAGCGGGGCGGCGTGGTGCGCGGCCTCCAGCGCATCCGGCCGCAGCCCTTCGGCATCCATCGCGATCGGCACCAGGGCGATGCCCAGCCGGGCGGCGATGCCCTTGATCACCGGATAGGTCAGCGCCTCGACCCCGACCCGGCCGCCGACCGGTGCCAAGGCCGACAGCGCCGCCGCGATCGCCTGCCGGCCATTGCCGGTGAACAGCACCCTCGCCGGCTCCGACGACCATCCGGCCTGCACCAGGAAGGACGACGCTACCGCCTGCGCCGCCTGGGTGCCCGCCGCCGGCACCGCCCGCAAGGCCAGGCCCAGCGCGTCCGGCCGCATCAGCGCCTGCAGCCCCTGCGCCAGGGCGGCCGGCTGGCCGGGCAGGATCGGGAAGCTGGATTCGAGGTTGATCGGCGCCTGCCACGGCTCGGCCAGCACCGAGGCCGGCACCGCCTCCATGGCCCGGACGAAGGTGCCGCGCCCGACCTCCCCCGACACCAGGCCGCGCCGGGTCAGCTCGGCATAGACCCGGGCGGCGGTGGAGGCGGCGATGCCGCGGCGATAGGCGAAGTCGCGCTGCGGCGGAAGCCGGTCGCCCGGCCGCAATTGCCCCGAGGCGATCTCGCCGGCAACGGCATCGGCAATGCGGCGGAAATCTTCCAGCATGCTAAATTGCTCCGAGTGCAATACTATGATTGCACCGACATCATGCTCGGATCAATCTCTGAATGCAATCCCGCAATTGCCGCTCCAGGGCGCAGTGCCCCGCCGGCCGCGGGCCATCAGGAGACCTCCCATGTCGACGCGCGTTGTCGAGCGCCGCGTTTCCCGCTCCGCCCTGTCCCGCCCCGTGGCCTTCGCCGGCTGGCGCCAGGTCTTCGGCCTGTGGCTGCGGCGCGCGCGAACCCGACGCCAGCTCGATGCGCTGACCGACCATGAGCTGCGCGATCTCGGCCTCGACCGCGGCGCCGCCCTGCGCGAGGCGGCGAAGCCGTTCTGGCGGGGCTGAGCCTCGCCCAGGTGCGGAACACGGCCCGGCAGGGTATGGTGGGCCGTAAGCCCCCTGCCCTGCCGGAGCCATGACGGACATCTCGGCCGACACCCTGCTGCAGACGGAGACCGTCGCGATCCGCGACGTCGCCTGCGGCGGCGCGTGCCGGCACCGCAGCGCCGAGGAATGCGCGGCGGCCACCCATCTGGTCTTCCCCTATCGCGGCGTGTTCGTCCGCCATCTCGGCAGCGACGACGCGGTGGGCGAGGCCAACCAGGTGCTGTTCTTCAACCCGGATGAAGGCTACCGCATCAGCCATCCGGTCGAGGGCGGCGATTCCTGCCTGGACGTGGTGGTCGATGACGCGCTGCTGCGCGAGCTGGCGCCGCCGGAGCTGCTGCGGGACGGCGCGGCGACGGCGTTCCGCCCGCAGCGGCTGCGGATCGACGCGCGCAGCCAGGCGCTGGTGGCGCTGCTGCGGCACAGCCTGAGGCGCGAGGCCGCCGAGACGCTGGAGGCCGAGACCCTGGCCCTGACCCTGGTGCGCCGCGCCATCGGTGAGCGCACCTCGCACCAGGCCGAGGCCAGCCGCGGCCTGCAGAAGCTGGTCGACCGGGCCAAGCTGGCGCTGTCCGCCGACCTGGCGCGGCGCTGGACCCTGGCCGAGATCGCGGCCGAGGTCGGCGTCTCCCCGGTCTACCTGACCCAGGTGTTCCGGCAGGTCGAGGGCCTGCCGCTGTACCGCTACCAGCTGCGCCTGCGGCTGGCGCGGGCGCTGGACCTGCTGGGCCGGTACGACGACCTGACGGCCCTCGGCCTCGACCTCGGCTTCTCCAGCCACAGCCATTTCAGCGCAGCCTTCCGCCAGGCCTATGGCCGCACCCCGGCGGAGTTCCAGCGCTCGGTCCGGCTGCGCTGACCCATCCGCCGCAAGTCCCTAAAGAATCCGACAGCGGGCCTGCCGCCCGGAATGCTCCCCTGTCCTCAGCCGGATCCCCGGCGAAATAGGAGACATGCGATGAGCGAGAGAACCTGCGCGGCCTGCGACTGCGAGCTGGATGCCGAGACGATCAAGGTGACGATCGGCGGCCAGACGGTGGAGGTGTGCTGCGAGGATTGCGCCCGGGCGCTGCGCGAGGCCGACGCCTCGACCGCAGGCGGAGAGTGACCGATGCGCTCCCTGGAAAAACGCCGCGTCGACACGCCGTCGGCCCGCGTCGCCTATACGGAGACGGGCGCCGGGCCGGCAGCCCTGTTCGTCCACGGCGTGCTGCTGAACGGCCATCTGTGGCGGCACCAGCTGGCGCAGCTGTCGGACATCCGCCGCTGCATCGCCGTCGACCTGCTGGCCCATGGCGACACCGAGATCGCGCCCGGCCAGGACGTGTCGGTGACCGCCAATGCCACGATGCTGGGCGAATTCCTCGACGCGCTCGGCATCGGGCAGGCCGACCTGGTCGGCAATGACAGCGGCGGCGGCATCGCCCAGATCTTCGCGGCCAACAATCCCGAACGGGTGCGCAGCCTGGCCCTGACCGACTGCGACGCCCATGACAACTGGCCGCCGGAGGCGTTCAAGCCGTTCCTGGCCATGGCCGCTTCCGGCGGCCTGCGCGGCGCGCTGGACGCGATGCTGGCGGACAAGGCCGTCTACCGCTCACCCGAGGCCCTCGGCCCGGCCTATGAGCATCCGGAGCGGGTGACGGACGAGGATATCGAGACCTATCTGCGGCCGCTGGTCAGGAGCGAGCAGCGCACCGACGACTTCCGACGCTTCCTGGCCGCCTTCGACGCCCGGCACACGCTGGCGATCGAAGACCGGCTGCGGCGCCTCAATGCGCCGACGCTAATCGTCTGGGGCACCGACGACGTCTATTTCGACATCCAGTGGTCGCACTGGCTGGCCGAGGCGATCCCCGGCACCCGCCGGCGGGTGGAGCTGAAGGGCGCGCGCCTGTTCTTCCCCGAGGAGCGCGCGGTCGAGCTCAACCAGGAGCTGCGCGCGCATTGGGGCCTGCGCCGCTAGCCGGCCCCGCCCGCAGCCCTTCCCCTCACAGGAGAGACATCATGTCGACCACCGCCATCGAGCGGCGGACCGTTGCCGCTCGCCCCGGCCTCGCCGGGATCCTGATGCGCCTGGTCACGGCCTGGCTGCGCCGGTCGCGCACCCGGCCGCGTCTGTGGACGCTGAGCGACCACGAGCTGCGCGACCTCGGCCTGGAACGCTGCGCCGCCGACCGCGAGTCGCTGAAGCCGTTCTGGCGGGGGTGAGCATGCGCGTGGCCTCTCCTGCAATCGGGATCTGTCAGAACACCAGACATCGTCATTGCGAGCGCAGCGAAGCAATCCATGCAGCCGTCCGAGCGGGACCATGGATTGCTTCGTCGGCTTCGCCTCCTCGCAATGACGGTGAGGGATGGCGGCCGCTCACTCCACCGGAGTCTGCGCGGCGACCGCCGGCCTCATCGCCTCGGCTGGCAGCACCACCACCGGCGCCGCCCCGGACCCGGCCGCCCCGCCGCCGAGCTGGACGTTGGGGACCGCGCCGGTCCAGTTCTTGGTCGCCTCGGCCCGCAGGATCTCGGCATAGGCCTCGGCAGAGCCGGCCGCCTTGGCCTTGGTCGAGATCACCTCGGCCTCGGCCGCGCCGACCTCGCGCTTGGCGCCGGCCTCGGCCTCCGCCCGCTTCGAGACGTCATAGGCCGCAGCGTCGGCCGCCAGGCGCACCGACTGGGCCTGCGCCTCGGCCTGGGCGATGGCGACGCGCTTCTGGCCGTCCGCCGTCGCCGCCGCGGCGTCGGCCTCGCCCTTGGCGACGGCCACGGCCTGCTCGGCCTCGGTCTGCTTCACCTTGAGGATGTTGATCGCCGCGAGCTGCTGGTTGCGGGTCTGCACCGTGACCTGGATGTTCCGCTCGAAGTTCTCGTCATACTTGATCTGGGTGATCTGGATGTCCTCGACCTTGACGCCGAACATGTCGGCGGCCTGGGCCTGGATAGCAGTCAGGATCGAGTTCTCCAGCCCCTTCTTCTTGTCGGCGATCTCCAGCGCATTGACCTGGCCGAAAACGTCGAGCGTGCGGCTCTGCACGAAGGGGATCACCTTCTCGCTGACCGTGCCGCCGCCCATGTCGCCAACCTGGAACAGCGCCTTGAGCGGGTCGGAGAAGTGGTAGGTCAGGCTCATGTCGATCGATACGAACTGGTTGTCGATCGTCTTCACGTGGATTTCCGGGATCGGGATCTTCTCGATCGAGGTGCGGATGGTGTGGACCGAGTCGACGACCGGCAGCTTGAAGTGCAGGCCCGGCTGCACCGGCTGGTCGCTGACCAGCCGGCCGAAGCGCAGCACCGCGCCGACCTCGTTCTGGTTGACCGTGAAATAGGACGACATCACCAGGATGACCGCGACCGCCAGCACGACGACGAGGGTGACGTTCGACCTGAGTTTCGCGAGCAGGGGATTCATGGCAGCTCCGGTGTCCGGACGCCGCCGCTCCGGCCCGTTGCGGTCGGATGCCGCAGCGGCGCCCGGCCGGGAGACTAGGAGCCGCACTGGGACAAAATCATGGCGGCCGCATGAATTCCCATGTCGCCCCGGTGCGGGGATCGGGCGGACACGAAAAGGGCCCCGCCTCGATCCGAGGCGGGGCCCGATTGGCGGCCGGCGGTCAGCGTTCGACCGTCAGCCAGCGGCTGAGATGGTTGTCGAGGACATTGTCCTGCCACCCCTTCACCGCCGGCGAGAGCATGCGCTTGCTGGTGTAGACATAGATCGGGATGATCGGCTGGTCGGCCAGGAACATCTGCTCGCCCTTGGCCAGGATCTGGCCGCGCTTGCCGAGATCGGCCTCCGCCGCCGCGTCGTCCATCAGCTTGTCATAGCCCGGCTCGGCATAGCCCGGATAGTTCTGCTCGCCGGCCGTGCTGCGGAACAGGTCGAGGAAGTTGCTGGGATCGTCGAAATCGCCGATCCAGGAGGTGCGGCTGAAGTCCTTGTACTCCTTCTTCCGCAGCGAGCTCTGCAGCGTGCCCCATTCGACGTTGGTCTGCGTCACCTCGACCCCGAGCTTCTGCTTCCACATGGCGCCGATGGCGACGGCGATCTTCTTGTGGCTTTCCGAGGTGTTGTAGGTGATATCGACCGCCAGCGGCTTGTCCGGGCCGTAGCCGGCCTTGGCGAACAGCTCCTTGGCCTCGGCGTCGCGCTGGGCCTGGGTCTCCCCCGCCTCCTTCGGCGTCCAGGCGGCGAAGTTGCTCATCCCCGGCGGCACGAAGGTGTAGGCCGGCAGCTCCCCGCCCTGGGTGATCTTGTTCACCAGCACGTCGCGGTCGATCGCCAGCGACAGGGCGCGGCGCAGCTCCGGATGGCTCTTCCAGGGTTCGTGCGTCAGGTTGATCGCATAGTAGTAGGTGCCGATATAGGGCGCGATCCGCACCTGGTCCGGCACGGTCTGCTTCAGCTCGGGGATCTGCTGGCCCGGGATGGTGTAGGTGTAGTCCAGCTCGCCCGCCTTGAAGCGCTGCAGCTCGGCGTCGACATCCTCGGTCACGAAGTAGCGGACGGTGTCGATCTTGACGCTGGCGGCATCGTGGAAGCTGGGGTTCTTCACCAGCTTCACATGCGATTGCGGCACCGCCTCGGCCAGCATGTAGGCGCCGTTCGACACCAGGTTGCCCGGCTTGAGGTAATCGTCGCCGAACTTCTCGACATTGGCGCGGCTGAGCGGGAAGGTCGAATGGTGGGTCAGGGTCGACAGGAAATACGGCGTCGGCCCGACCAGCGAGACCTCGAGCGTGCGGTCGTCGACCGCCTTGACCCCGAGCGTGCCGGCCGGCTTGTGGCCCAGGCGGATCTCCCTGGCGTTGACCACCCGGTCGATGAAAAAGCCGTAGGGGCTGGCCGTCTTCGGGTCCAAGAGCCGCTTCCAGGCGAAGACGAAGTCGCCCGCCGTCACTGGCGTGCCGTCGGACCATTTGCCGTCGGCGCGCAGCTTGAAGGTGTAGGTCTTGCCGTCGTCGGAGACCGTCCAGCTCTCGGCCGCGCCGGGGATCGGCTGCGCCTTGGCGTCCTGGGTCAGCAGGCCCTCGAACAGGTCGTTCTGGATGTTCGCCTCGGCGACGCCGGACGATTTCTGGATGTCGAGCGTCTCCGGCTCCGAGCTGTTGCCGACATTCAGCACCATCTCGGCCAACGCGGCCGACGCCGTCCCGCCCAGCAGCGCCGCCGCCAGCAGGCTGCGGACGAGAACCCTGGAGAAGCCTTGCATTGAGTCGCCCCCTGTTGTGGCTGCCTGTTTTTTCGGGCGCCAAGGCTATGGCCTATACCACCGGCGCGCCCCTGCCAAAAAGGAGGAAGGTCTTAACCTGGAGTCATGATCCGCCGGCCCGCGCCGGGCGCCGATTGCGGCCCCGCCGCGCCTGGGCTAACCAGGACGGAGCAAGGAGGAGTCCCCGAGAATGACCGACAGCCCCGCCGGCGCCCTGGCCGGCCTCAAGGTGCTCGACCTGACCCGCGTGCTGGCCGGCCCCAGCGCCACCCAGATCCTGGGCGACCTCGGCGCCGACGTGGTCAAGGTGGAGCGGCCGGGCGTCGGCGACGACACGCGGAAATGGGGCCCGCCCTTCCTGAAGGACGCCGAGGGCGCCGACACGACCGAGAGCGCCTATTATCTCAGCGCCAACCGCAACAAGCGGTCGATCGCCATCGACTTCACCCGGGACGAAGGCCGCGCCCTGCTGCGCCGGCTGGTGGCCGAGGCCGACGTGCTGGTCGAGAACTACAAGCTGGGCGACCTGGCCCGCTACGGCTTCGGCTATGACGATCTGAAGGACGAGTTCCCGGGGCTGATCTACTGCTCGATCACCGGCTTCGGCCAGACCGGGCCCTACGCCCCGCGCGCCGGCTACGACTACCTGGTCCAGGCGATGGGCGGGATCATGAGCCTGACCGGCCCGATCGACGGCGAGCCGATGAAGGTCGGCGTCGCCATCGCCGACCTGATGACCGGAACCTATGCCACGATCGGCATCCTCGCCGCGCTCGACCACCGTCGTCGCACCGGGCGCGGCCAGATGGTCGACATGGCGCTCCTGGACACCCAGGTGGCCTGGCTGTCCAACGCCGGCCAGTACTACCTGACCTCGGGCGTGCCGACGCCGCGCACCGGCAACGGCCACCCGACCATCGTGCCCTACCAGGCGTTCCGGGCATCGGACGAGTACCTGATCCTGGCGGTCGGCAACGATTCCCAGTTCGCCAGGTTCTGCGAGGTCGCCGGCCGGCCCGACCTGCCGACCGATCCGCGCTTCGCCACCAACCAGGCCCGGGTGCGCAACCGCGAGGTGCTGGTGCCGATCGTCGCCGGGCTGATCGCCGAGAAGCCGCGCGGCCACTGGCTCGGGGCGTTGGAGGCGCGGCAGGTGCCGTGCGGCCCGATCAACACCATCGACCAGGTCTTCGCCGACCCGCAGGTCGTGGCGCGCGGGATGCGGATCGAGATGGCGCATCCGCTGGCGACCGACCCGGTCGCCCTGATCGGCAGCCCGATCCGGCTGTCGGAGACGCCGGTCAGCTATCGCCACGCCCCGCCGGTGTGCGGCGCCGACGGCGACGCGGTGCTGCGCGACTGGCTCGGCGAACCGGAATCCGGTTTCGGGCGTTAATAGGGGGAACTGAGCCTGGCGTCACCGCCGGCGAGGTGCACGCACCCGCGATCGGGATGCGTCGCGCCAATGGTCCTGCCGTGGCTGGCGCCGACAGAACGGAGCAGAGACATGGTCAAGACTGTCCATGCGGCGTCCGCCGCCACCCTGGCTGCGTTGCTGGTCGCAGCGCCGGCCATGGCCCAGACCGTGATCGTGCCGTCGCCGGCCCCGACGGTGGTCGCGCCCGCGCCGGCGCCCACCGTCGTGCAACCGGCACCGGCGGTCGTCGCCCCGCGGCCGGCGCCCGTGATCGCCGAGCCGACGACGGCCTATCCGATCGACCCGAACACCCGGGTGCAGCAGCCCTATGTCATGCAGGGCGGGGTGCAGCCCTATAACCCGCCGGTCACGGCGATGCCGAGCGGGCCGGCCCCGGCCGATCCGCGTGAATACGCCACCGACACGCCGATCACCGTGACCGGCCATGTCGACGGCGTCACCCATCTGGGCGGCATCACCTCGTTCCGCCTGCAGACCCCGACCGAGGCCTGGACCGTGGTGGTGCCGTCCGGCGAGACCGGCGCCATCGGGCGCTCGGCGACCGTGACCGGCTATCCGCATGTCGAGGTGCGGAACCAGCTGCTGGCGCAGAGCGTCTCGACCCGTTGAGACGGGGTTCCAGTCCGGAAAACGGACAAAAAAGAACCCCGGCGTCGAGGCCCGACGCCGGGGTTTCATGAACGATCGCTGGAAGGGGGAGAGAAGCGATCAGTTCACGGGGTTGGACGACGGCGCGGCCGTCGTCGAGCTCGCCTTCCGGTGGGCATGCTTCTTGGCATGCTTCGCGGTATGCGCACGATGGTGCGCAGTGTGATGGGTCGCCTTGTGGGCGGTCGCCGCCGGCGCGGCGGTGGTGGTGTCCGCCGTGCCCGAGGTCTGGGCGAAAGCCGCGACGGGCAGGGCCAGGGTCATGATGCCGGCGAGAAGAAGTTTACGCATAGTCGAGCGCTCCCGGGAGCCGTGTCTTAACGGCACATCCGACAGTGCCGCACGGCCAAAGAAGGCCATGAATCGGGGTGCCGCGGCATCTTAACTCTTGGTAAGGCGCCTGAACTCTTCGTAAACTTGCAGCCTCGGCTGCATCGCCCCGGCCTTGCCTTGCGACGCCGGATGCGGCGTCGCCGCGGTCGACAGGCGGCCCGTCCCTTCCCTATCGTCCACAGGCAGGCCGCAGCGCCGTTCGGCTGCCGCCGCCGACCACGAAGGGGCCGATCATGACCAGCTTCGATTCCGACATTCTGAGCCTGCGCCACGCCGCCGACCTGACCCGGCGCAGCTTCGCCATGACCTCGCTGATCGCGGGCTTCGCACTGGCCACCCGGCCGGTCTCCGCCGCGGCCATCACCACCGACACCGAGGGGCTGGAGGCCGGCGAGGTGCAGGTTCCGGTCAAGGACGGCCAGATCCCGGCCTATCGCGCCAGGCCGAAGGCCGGCGGCCCGGCGCCGGTGATCCTGGTGGTGCAGGAGATCTTCGGCGTGCACGAGCACATCAAGGACATCTGCCGCCGCCTGGCCAAGATCGGCTACTACGCGATCGCGACCGAGCTCTATGCCCGGCAGGGCGACGCCAGCCGGATCGCCGACATCAACCAGCTGATCTCGACCATCGTCTCGAAGGTGCCGGACGCGCAGGTCATGTCCGACCTCGACGCCACCGCCGCCTTCGCCGCCGGCGACGGGGGCGACGCCGGCCGGCTGGGCATCACCGGCTTCTGCTGGGGCGGCCGCATCGTCTGGCTGTATGCCGAGCACAACCCGAAGCTGAAGGCTGCCGTCGCCTGGTACGGCAAGCTGGTCGGCGACCCGACGCCGCTGCAGCCGAAGAACCCGATCGACCTGGTGGCCGACCTGCACGCCCCGGTGCTGGGCCTGTATGGCGGCGCCGACACCGGCATCCCGGTCGAGACCACGAAGCAGATGGCGGCGGCGGCCAAGGCGGCCGGCAAGACCGTCGAATTCGTGGTCTATCCGGACACGCCGCACGCCTTCAACGCCGATTATCGCCCGAGCTACCGCCAGGGCCCGGCCGAGGACGGCTGGAAGCGGCTGCAGGCCTGGTTCCGCGCGCACGGGCTCTGATCCCGGCCCCGGAAGGCCCGGCCGGCCGCCGGGCCTCACCATTTCCTTATCGAAATTCGATAAATCCTTATTGACCATCGATAAGGTCCACCGCATAGTATCGAAGTGATTCGACTGGGGTGAGTCCTGTCCATGAACCGCGTCGCGCGCCTCAGCAGCGTGCTCCGTCTTGCCGTCACGGTCCTGGCCTGGCTCATCCTGCTGGCGACGATCCCGTTCCTGATCTGGGTCGTCCTGTACGGCAAGGCCGACCTCTCGGACGGGGTCGATGCCCCGGTATCATCGCTGCCGCTGCTGCCAGTGGTGCTGTTCGTGGCGCTGTACGCGCTGCGGTCGTTGCTGATGGTGGTGGCGCTGTTTTCGCTGCGCCGGATCCTGATCCATTTCGGGCACGGCCAGTTCTTCACCCGGGATTGCGTCATCGTTTTCCGGCAGATCGGCCTGCAGCTGGTCATGCTGGCGGCGGTCGACGTGCTGACCCCGATCGTCACCGCCTTGGCGCTGTGGGCCACCGAGCCGCGCTTCGACCCGTCGGATATCTGGATCCTGTTGACCGATCTGCCCTTCATGCCGTTGGTGGGAGGCCTGTTCGCCCTGATCATGGCCCATGTCCTCGGACAGGCGGCCGATCTGGCCGAAGACGCAGCCCTGACGGTATAGCCGGATGCCCATCATCGTGCGCCTCGACGTCGTTCTGGCACAGCGGAAGATGAGCTTGACGGACCTGTCCAACGCGGTCGGGGTCAGCATCCCCAACCTGTCGATCCTGAAGACCGGAAAGGCGCGGGCGATCCGGTTTTCCACCCTGATGGCGCTGTGCCGGCACCTGGAGTGCCAGCCCGGCGACCTGCTGGAATATGTGCCAGGCCCGGGGGACGACGCCCCCGAGCCGCCCGATTAGACCACCCCGCCCGCGGGCGGATTTTCCGACACCTACCCGACGATCGACCCAGCGAGGATCCGATGATGTCCCGCAGCGCCCGTGCCTTGCCTGCCGCCGCCCTTCTCGCCTTCGGGCTGCCGCAAGGCTCCGCCGGCGCCGAGCCCGATGCCGGCCTCGCCGGCTCCAGCTTCATCGTCGGCCTCGGCGCCGGCGCCGGCTTCGCCCCGACCTATGAGGGATCGAAGCGCTATGAGTTCGTGCCGGTGCCCGCGGTCAGCCTGTCCTGGAACGACACGCTGGTGATCGACAACACCACGGCGCGGGTGACGGTGATCCGCACGCCCTGGCTGCAGGCAGGCCCCCTGGCCGCCTGGCGCCCGGGGCGCCAGCAGGATGACGACCACCGGCTGAAGGGCCTCGGCGACATCGATGACGCCTTCGACCTCGGCGCCTTCGCCCGGATCGGCTTCGGCGGCTGGTCGGCCTCGGTCTCGGCCCGGCAGGACGTGATCGACAGAGGCGGCGCGCTGGTCAATCTCGAGACCGGATACCAGCTGCCGCTGTCCGAGACCTTCAGCCTGTCCGTCGGCGCCGACGCGACCTGGGCCAGCGACGACTACATGTCGGCCAATTTCGGCGTCACCCGCCATCAGGCCCGGCGCAGCAAGTACGACGCGTTCGATGCCGGAGCCGGCTTCAAGAATGCCGGCCTGTCGCTGGGCGCCAGCTACGCCCTGAGCGAACGCTGGTCGCTGAACGCCGTCACCGGCTACGAGCGCCTGCTGGGCGACGCCGCCCGCAGCCCGATCGTCAAGCGGGACGGCACGGCGGACCAGGCCTACGGCTTCGTCACCGTCACCTATCGCTTCGGCCTGTAGCGCCGAGGCTCAGCAAGGGAGTTCGGATGCGATGATCCTTCGAGCCTGCCTTGTCCTCCTGCACCGTCTGGCCCGCGGCCTGGCGCGGCTGACCGGCCGCGACCGGCGTCAGGTCCGGATCGTGCGCCTGCTGCCGCACGGTGCCC
>NZ_JANX01000143.1 GCF_000767795.1 Inquilinus limosus MP06
CCGCGCTCAGGCGCGGCCGCTGCATTCGCGGACCAGCAGGGTGGCGAACCAGTCGTCCTTCAGCAGGAAGTTCAGATTCTTGGCGATGGCGTCGTCCACCGCGCGATCGACCGACTGACCGCGGGCTACGGTGAAGGTGGTGCCGAAGGCCTGGTCGAACTGGACGTTGCCGCCCACGGCCAGCTCGTAGCGGATGTCGACGCCGTAATGCTCCTCCGCCCCTGCCCGGTCGACCTTGAAGTCGCGGATGGTGCCGTCGAGGATGCAGCGCGACGAGTTCAGGCCGGCGCCGGCGCGGCGCAGCTCGGCCTTCAGTGCGTTGGTGACATAGCCCGGCACGTCGCGAACGGTGCCCTGCGGCGCCACGCCCGTGCGGGGGCGGTAGCCCATCGGATTGACCGCGACCGCCCCGGTCAGATGCGCCGTGGTCTGCGGCTGGTAGCCGGTGCGCGGCGCCGGAACGGGCTGGGTGGCGCAGGCGGCGACGAGCAGGGCAAGGGCGAGCGGCAGGCGGCGCAGCATGGAGGCTCCAGGCGGTTGCGGCGGGGCCCGAGCGCCCCGCCCCGACATAGCCTCGCCGCCGCCGCCGGGTCAATCCGATGCCCGCGCCCCGCATCCGCCCCTTGCCCGTCACGCTCTCCCGAACCGTTTCGTCACGCTCGGACGGAACTGGAAGCGGACCGCGGCGTTGCTACGATGCCGACATCGTCCACGGCCCGCGGCTGTGCCGCTCGTCCGGATCTTCGTCTTTCCGCCTCCGTCCCGCGGCTGTCGCCGTGCGCTTGATCGCGCCCACTAGAGGGAGAGCCTGCCATGTCCCCGCACGACCTGAACGTCAAGCTCGACACCGACACGCCGCAGCTCAAGATCCTGGATCCCGAGCTGCTCGATTACATCCAGAGGCGCCGGGTCGAGGATGTCGCGTTCGCGGCCGGGGCAAGGATCATGACGGAGGGCGACCGCAATCCGCCGCTCTACACCGTCGCCAGCGGCTGGGCCATGCGCTTCAAGATGCTGCAGGACGGCCGCCGGCAGATCCTGTCCTTCATCCTGCCGGGCGACGTGATCGGCTTCCAGGCCCAGTTCTTCGAAACCGCCGTCACCTCGATCGAGGCGATCACCGAGGTCTCGCTGTGCGTCGTCCCGCACCAGGATATCGCCGGGCTGTACCAGGAGCAGCCGGAGGTCGCCTTCCGCTTCGCCGCGCTGACCGCGGACCAGAAGCGGGTGATGGAGGAGCAGCTGCTGTCGCTGGGCCAGCGCACGGCGCTGGAGCGCGTCGCGGCCCTGGTCCTGGATCTTTACGGCCGCGCCGACGCCCGCGACATGGTCCGGGGCGACAGCATGCCCTTCCCGTTGACCCAGCAGCATCTCGCCGATGCGCTCGGCATCTCGCTGGTGCACGCCAACCGGACGCTGAAGCAGCTGCAGCGCGACGGGCTGTTCCGGATCAAGGGCCGGCGGCTGCAGATCCTCGACGCCGCGGCGCTGGAGAAGGCGGCACAGAGGCCGAAGGCCTGAGCATCAGGCCGCCTCGGCGGCCGGCGGCACATAGGCCATCCGGGCGGCACGCACCTTGTCGTGATGCAGGTTCGCCCAGTCCACCAGGGCGTTCAGCGGCTCCAGCAACGACCGGCCGAGCGGTGTCAGCGCATAATCGACCCGCGGCGGAATGGTCGGGTGCACCGTGCGAGACACCAGCCCGTCCTGCTCCAGCCGGCGCAGCGTCTGCGCCAGCATGCGCTGGGAGATGTCGCCAATCTCGCGCTTGACCACGGTGAAGCGCTTCACCCCCGGCGCCAGGGTCTGAAGCACCAGCAGGCTCCAGCGGTCGCCGATGCGGTCCAGCACATCCCGGATCGGACAGGGATGGAACGCCCCGTCCACCATCTCGCGAGCCAACATGATCCGCTCCTTCCGCCCGATGGTGGGCAACGGCCGGTACAATATCGGAACCAGGATCCCGTTCGGAACCATCCCGTTGTCGCAGGCATCGGCGCCCTTCGGTAAGGAGATGTCGGCCCGGCTGCGAACACCGCAAGCGAAGCCTGACGAACCGGCTGAAAATTAAGGATTTTTCACTGGGAACCTCGTCTCGCTGCGGCCTATTCCCATGAGGTGAGCCCACAGCAAGGGAGCTTCGACCATGGCGGATAGCCAGACTCCGCATCGGGGCGGCACCGGGAACTTCGCCTACAACCGGGAGCGTGCAGCGGAGGCCGGCCGTAAGGGCGGGCAGGTGAGCAGCGGCAACTTTGCCAATGATCCGGCCCGGGCCTCGGCCGCCGGTCGCAAGGGCGGCCAGCACAGCGGCGGCAACTTCAAGAACGATCCGGCCCGGGCTGCGGCAGCGGGCCGCAAGGGCGGGCAGGAGAGCGGCGGCAACTTCGCCAATGATCGCGAGCGCGCGGCGGAAGCCGGGCGGAAGGGCGGTCTCTCCGGACACGGCGCGCACTGACGTCGGCGCCGCTTCCGCATTCACCGCAGGGCAGGCCGGGCCTGCCCTTCTTTTTGCCCATCCCTTTTGCCTTGGGCCGCGGCGGCGGCCGCCCGAAGGAGGCCGTCGCCGCGCCGCGCGCCGTCCTAAGCGGCCTGCGGGTGGGCGTGCCGGGCCGCGGCGGTGTTGACCGCGGTCTTGGCCAGCTTGGTCAGGATCTGGTCCGTCTCCTTCTCCTCCGCCAGGGTTTCCAGCAGGAGGTCCAGGGCCTCCTCATGCTTCATCGCCTTGGCCCAGGTGCAGACGGTGCCATAGGTCGCGATCTCGTAATGCTCGACCTTCTGCGCCGCCGCGATCAGCGCGGCGTCCATCGCGTCGGGCTCGAGCCCGAGCTCCATCAGCTCCTGCGCCTCGGCCAGCAGCCCCTCCATCGCCTCGCAGGTCTGGCCGCGCGACGATGCGTCGAGGCTCTCGAACACGCTGTCCAGGCGCTCGACCTGGCCCCTGGTCTGCTCGAGATGATGCTCGAAGCCCTGCTTCAGCTCCGGGTTGGTCGCGGCGCGCGCCATCTTCGGCAGCGCCCGGGTCAGCTGCTTCTCGGCGTTGTAGATGTCCTTGAGCTCGTTGAGGAACAGGTCGTGCAGCGTCTTCGTCGCCATGGCCGGCCTCGCTGTCTCTGGCATGGAGGGGCCGCCGGCGACTCCGGCGGCCTTCTCCCTGGGAAATGGATCCCGGCGGCGGACGGTTCCGGCTACAGGAAGCGGCGGCCGGCCCGTGCCCGGACCGGCCGCCGGTCTTTCAGGCCAGGAGCGGCATCATCGCGGCGACCAGCGGGTGGCGCACGATGTCGGCGGTGGTCAGGCGGACCACGGCGACGCCGTCCAGCGGCTCCAGCCGCCGCGCTGCCTCCTCCAGCCCGGACAGGCCGGGCAGCAGGTCGGTCTGGTCCGGGTCGCCGGTGATCACCATGGTCGAGTGCCAGCCCAGGCGAGTCAGCAGCATCTTCAGCTGCTGGAAGGTCATGTTCTGCGCCTCGTCGACGATGACGAAGCTGCGCGAGATGGTGCGGCCGCGCATGTAAGCGAGCGGCGCGATCTCGACGATCCCCTCCTTGGTCATCTGGCGCACCTGCTTGGCGCCGAGACGGTCGGACAGCGCGTCGTAGATCGGGCGCATCCAGGGGTCCATCTTCTCGTTGATGTCGCCCGGCAGGTAGCCGAGGCTCTCGCCCGCCTCCACCACCGGCCGGGTGATGACGATGCGGCTGACGCGCTCGGCAGTCAGCGCCTCGACCGCCTTGGAGACGGCGAGATAGGTCTTGCCCGTGCCGGCGGGGCCGAGGGCCAGGGTCATGGCGTGGCCTTCGATCGCCTTCATCAGGACCTCCTGATTGGCGGTCCGCGGCTTGACCGTCTTCAGGTAGCTCTGCTCCCGGAAATCATCGTCGTAGCCCTCATTGATGGCGACGACACGGGCACTGGAGGCGTTGCGTTTGGCCATGGAACGTCGTCCTTTGCTCTCGCTTGCATCCTCGAACAGCGGATCCCAGACACCGCCCCCTTCACCAGGAGATCTCATTCGCCGGAACCCTCCTTCGGGTCGGGTGGAACAGGACAGGTGACGGATCGGAAGGGCGGCCAGAAACGGCAAACGCCCCTGCGAGGGGCGTTTCGAACGATTGCCGATGCTGATGCTGCCCCTGGTCGGAGCCGGGAAGCGGATGGTGATGCCAGGCTGGTGCCCGTCGCATGTCGCCTTTCCGATCACTGACGACGAAAATCGCGTCGCCAGAGATGAGAGTCGCACCAACCCCCGTGCTGCACCAGCGAAAAGACGGGGCGACACGGAAAATTCATACCAATTGTGGCGGAACGCCCACGCCGTTGCGGCTAGATCTAGCGGCTGCCACCATTCAGAGCATCCGGCCGGGTCGCCATGTCGATGAAGGCCCTCGCGGCCGGCGAGCTTTCGTCCCGGCGCCAGGTCAGCCACATGGTGGTGACGGCACCCGGGTCGGACAGGCGGCGGAACACCACCCCTTCGACCTGGATCCGCTGCAGCGAGGCCGGCAGCAGCGACACGCCCAGCCCGGCCGCGACCAGCCCGACGATGGTCGAGACCTCCCGCGCCTCCTGCCCCAGCCGCGGGCTGAAGCCGGCGTCGCGGCACAGGCCGATCATCTGGTCGTACAGGCTGGTGCCCTGGTCGCGCGGGTAGCAGACGAAGGCTTCGTCGGCCAGCTCGGCCAAAGCCACCGGCGCGGGCGCGCCCCCTGCCAGCGGATGGTCGGTGCGCAGCGCCGCCACCAGCGGGTCGCGGAACAGCTCGCGCACCTCGATTCCCTCCGGCACCGGCGGGAAGGTCGGGTTGCGCAGGAAGCCGATCTGCAGCCGCCGCTCGGCCAGCGCCTCGATCTGCTGCCGGGTCGGCAGCTCCTGCAGCTCCAGATGCACGTCCGGATGGCTGCGGCGGAAGGCGAAGATGGTCTGCGGGATCAGCGTGGTGAAGGGGGCGGAGGCGGTGAAGGCGATGCGGATCTCGCCGATCTCGCCGCGCTGCGCCCGGCGCGCCACCTCCGCCGCCCGGTCGGCGGCGGCCAGCACCATGCGCGCCTGCTCCAGGAACAGCCGGCCCACCTCGGTCAGCGCCACCCGCCGGTTGCTGCGCTCGAACAGCCGGGCGCCGAGCTCGTCCTCCAGCGCCTGGATCTGCTGGCTCAGCGGCGGCTGGGAGATGCCGAGCCGCGCCGCCGCCCGGCCGAAATGCAGCTCCTCGGCCAGGGCCACGGCATAGCGCAGATGTCTCAGCTCCATCATTCGTCAAACCTATCAAACATGCCGTTAAACATATTGGACACTATCAATCGGCATGGCCATGTTTTCGAGAGGGCCGGGCGCCCTTCCCTTCCGCTGGCCCGGCCGGAGACCTCCCGTGACCTCATCGGTCCAGTCGCTGCCGCGCCAGCCCGCCACCCCGTCGATCGCCGATGCCATGCCGGCCGGAACCGTGGCGGCCGAGGACGTCGTCGCCTTCATCGAGCACGGCACCACCGCCTTCCACCGCACCAACCTGGCGCTGTTCGCCGCCGGCTTCGCCACCTTCGCCCTGCTGTACTGCGTGCAGCCGCTGATGCCGGTCTTCGCCGAGACCTACGGCATCGGCGCGGCGGAGAGCAGCCTGTCGCTGTCGCTGACCACCGGGGCGCTAGCCTTCGCCATGCTGGTGGCCAGCGCGCTGTCCGAGACCTGGGGCCGCAAGCCGGTCATGGTGGCCTCGCTGTTCGCCTCGGCGGTGCTGACCGGCCTTGCGGCGCTGATGCCGTCCTGGCACGGGCTTCTGGTCCTGCGGGCGCTGATGGGCCTGTCGCTGAGCGGGCTGCCGGCCGTGGCCATGGCCTATGTCAGCGAGGAGATGCACCCGAAATCGGTCGGGCTGGCCATGGGGCTGTTCATCGGCGGCAGCGCCCTGGGCGGGCTGGGAGGCCGACTGATGGCCGGCGTCCTCACCGACCTGGTCTCCTGGCGGTTCGGGCTTGGCGTCGTCGGATTGAGCGGCCTGGTCTGCGCCGTGCTGTTCTGGCGCAGCCTGCCGCCCTCGGCCCATTTCACGCCTCGGCCGCTGCGGCCGCGGCTGCTGCTGGCCGCCTTCGCCGACCATCTGCGCGACCCCGGGCTGCGCTGGCTGTTCCTGGAAGGCTTCCTGTTGATGGGGGCCTTCGTCACCCTCTACAACTACACCGGCTTCCGGCTGCTGGCGCCGCCCTTCGGGCTGAGCCAGACCGCCGTGGCTGCGATCTTCGTGGTCTATCTGATCGGCATCGGCGCTTCGATCTGGGTCGGCCACCTCGCTGGCGTGCTCGGCCGCCGCCGGGTGTTCTGGGCGCCGATCGTGCTGATGCTGGCCGGCATCGCCCTGACCCGCGGCGACGACCTGTGGGCGATCATCGCCGGCGTCGCGGTGCTGACCTTCGGCTTCTTCGGCGCCCATTCGGTGGCCAGCAGCTGGGTCGGCCGCCGGGCGCTGCACGCCCGGGCCCAGGCCTCCTCGCTCTACCTGTTCTTCTACTATCTTGGCTCCAGCGTCGCCGGCTCGCTCGGCGGCGTGGCCTGGGCCGATTGGGGCTGGCCCGGCGTCGCCCTGATGATCGGCGCCCTGGCCCTGGCGGCGCTGCTGATCGCGCTGCGCCTGGTCGTGCTGGCGCCGCGTCAGGCCTGACCGAGGCCTTCGGCGAGGTATAGCCGGGTCATCCGCCGCAGCTCGGCCAGGGCCGCGGTGCGCGCTTTCAAGCCAGGTTCAGTGCCGAGCGCCGCCGCCGCCTTCATCTGCAGCAGCACGACGATCGCCATCGCCAACGCCCGCTCCGGCGGCAGCCCGGGCGCGCGCAGGGCCAGGATCCGGGCCACGCCCGCGCGCAGGGCGTCGCGCAGCGCCAATGGCTGGGCGGCGGCATCCCGCCGTGCCTCGATCAGCGCCAGCGCCGCCACGCGCTCCTGCTTCAGCCCGACCAGCAGGTCGATCAGCGCATCCGCGAGATCCGGGACGGACAGCCGCGCCGCCCGCGCCTCCACCGCCTGCAGCCCGGCCAACACCTGCTCGCCATAGCCGGCCAGCAGCGCGTCGGCCAGCGCCTCCTTGCTCGGGAAGAACTGGTACAGCGAGCCGATCGACGCGCCGGCCCGGGCCGCGACCTCGGTCATCGTCGTCGCCTCGTACCCTTTCTCCGCGAACACGGCCGCGCCCGCCTGCAGCAGTGCCGCGACACGGTCGCGGCCGCGCTGGCGCCGGGGCTCTCGCCTCACGGCGGCGTCGGCGGCGGCAGTTGACTTTTGTGAGGACATGCTCATAAAACTGTTTGCGAGGCTATCCTCATATTTTCACATGCACCCGCCCCCGTCCATCCGCCCGGCCTGCCGCCGGGACCGGAGGGGCGCGGCCTGCCCCGAAAGGTGACGACCATGCCCACCCTCGACCCGCGCCGCACCGCCCTGGTCCTGATCGATCTGCAGGCCGGCATCCTGGCCATGCCGCTCGCCCCCCGCAGCGGCGCGGAGGTGCTGGCCACGGCCAGAAACCTCGCCACGCGCTTCCGCGCAGCCGGCGCCCTGGTGGTCCCGGTCCGCGTCGGCTGGGCGCCGGATTTCGCCGATGCGCCGCGGCAGCCGGTGGACCAGCCGATGCCCCGGCCGGCCGGCGGCCTGCCCGCAGGCTGGAGCGACCTGGCCGAGGGCGTGGTGGAGCCCGGCGATGTCGTGGTCACCAAGCGGCAATGGGGCGCCTTCACCGGCACTGACCTGGACCTGCAGCTGCGCCGGCGCGGCATCGACACCATCGTGCTGGGCGGCATCGCCACCAATTTCGGCGTCGAATCCACCGCCCGCCATGCCTGGGAGCTGAACTACGCCGTGGTCTTCGCCGAGGATGCGATGACCAGCCGGTCGGCGGAGATGCATGGCTTCGCCGTGGAGGCTATCCTGCCCCGCATCGGAATCGTCTCCCAGGCCGCCGACATCCAGTTCGGCCAGTCCTGAGGCGGAAAGCGAGGCTGCTGTGGTGACCGCGAACGGCCCGGCCCTGCCGGTTCTGGCAAAGCTGCCGCGTGCCGGGCAATGGGCGGCGCTGCTGGCCGTCTCGGCCGCCATCGCGGCATTGCTGGAGGCCGCCGCCCTGCCCGCGGCGCTGCTGCTCGGGCCGATGGTCGCCGGCATCCTGGTCGGCGTCGGCGGCGGCACCATCCGGGTGCCGCGAAAGCCCTATTTCGGCGCCCAGGCGATCATCGGCTGCCTGATCGCCGGGGCGATCACGCCGTCGATCGTGGTGTCCTTCCTGCAGGACTGGCCGCTGTTCCTGGCGATCGTGCTGTCGACGCTGCTCGCCAGCAGCGTGCTGGGATGGATGATGAGCCGCTGGCAGGTGGTGCCGGGCACCACCGGCGTCTGGGGCTCCTCCCCCGGCGCCGCCACGGCCATGGTGCTGATGGCCGAGGCCTTCGGCGCCGACGCCCGGCTGGTCGCCTTCATGCAGTATCTGCGCGTCGTCTGCGTCGCCACCACCGCCTCGCTGATCGCCCGCTTCTGGGTCGATACCGGCGACGCCGGCCCGGCGGCGATTGTGTGGTTCCCGCCGATCGATGCCGGGCCTTTCGCGGCGACGCTGGTCCTGGCCGGGCTGGGGGCCGCCGTGGGATGGCGGCTGCGCATCCCTGCCGGCCCGATGCTGGTGCCGATGGTGGTCGGGGCCGTGCTGCATTCGCTGGGCCTGATCGAGATCGAGCTGCCGGAATGGCTGCTGGCCGCCGCCTATGCGCTGATCGGCTGGAACATCGGCCTCGGCTTCACCCGGTCGGTGCTGCTCCATGCCGCCCGCGCGCTGCTGCAGATCCTGCTGTCGATCGTCGCGCTGATCGCCTTCTGCGGCGGCCTGGCCTTCGTGCTGGTGCGCACGCTCGGCGTCGACCCGCTGACCGCCTATCTGGCGACCAGCCCCGGCGGCATGGATTCGATCGCCATCATCGCCGCGTCCAGCGATGTCGACCTGCCCTTCGTGATGGCGCTGCAGACCGTGCGCTTCTTCCTGGTGGTGCTGCTGGGCCCGGCGGTGGCGCGGTTCATCGCCCGGCGGACACAGCCCCCTCACCCACCTAGGCCGCGGCGGCCTTGAGCCGGCCCAGCTCCTCCAGGAAGCGCTCCGCCGCCAGGTCGGGTGCCCAGGGCTCCCAGGGCGTGCCGCCATAGATCGGCAGCAGCGGGTCGTCGTCGATCGGCTGGAACCGGATCTTCAGCACCTTCGACACCTCGTCGCGGGTCCAGCCGACGACATGGATCGCCTCGCTGGCCGCGGCCACCCGGTCGGCCCGCTTGTGGAAGACCTTCTGCTCCGCCGTCCAGCGTGTCAGGCCGTAGCGCAGGAACACCGTGTCCTCGAGCCGCGCGGCGAGGTCACGGAACTCCTGGCCCAGGAACGGCTTGATCACCGAGAGCGGGTCGAAGCCGAGCAGCCCCTCATCGGCATCGTGCAGCAGCTCGCGCAGTTCCGCCAGCGGCGACAGCGGCGCCGGCGCCCAGGCCCGGCACAGCGCCAGCACGGCCAGCGAATGCTGGGCGACGGAGAGCGGCAGCGGCCAGGCCGAATGGCCGCCCCAGCGATAGGTGCGGGCAAGGCCGAGGGCCAGGTCGCGATCGTCCCAGTCGAACGGGGTGGGGTTGAGCAGATCCAGCCGCTTGCCCGACGGCAGCCGGACCCAGGCCCGCGCCATCGCCGTCCGTCCCTCCCAACGCATCCGGTCCTCTCGATCCCCTGGCTGGTCCGCCCTTCCCGGTAGCACCGAACCCGGCGGGCTGTCATCCATGGCAGGCAAAGACCGGCAGGCCGCATCGGCGGCCGCCGGTCGGATCGAATGGAAGCGTGTCAGGAAACGGCTAGAGCTTGATACCGTTCGTCTGCGGCTGGCGCGGCGCCCAGTTGCGCACCACGGAACTGGCGGGGCCGTAGCGGCGGGCGAATTCGGCCTGGGACAGGCGCAAGCCCCGGCACAGCATCTCGGCCCGGAGCGCCGCCTGCACGCGGGACGGGCGGGTTGCGGTGGGGTGTGGGGCTTCGGCCGAAAGTTCCATCTCCGCGATCTCCCTCATCGGGACCACAGTGGCGGTGTCGTTCGCGGCCTTGGGCGGAAGGGAGTTCAGTTCGTGCTCATCCGCCCGAAGCGGGGCCGGACTCGTCCTGGGACGCCTGCGGTGCTGACCAGCCATGGCGGTTCCTCCAGCGGCTTTTGTCGTTGCGGCTGCGGCGGACTAGGAACTCGCCGCGCCGTGGTTCCCGCAGGAAGGAAGGCCGGGTGGCTGCATGTTCATCGGCGATGCGACGGATCCTGTGAAGCGCATCGGCACCGGGGGGCAGCGCCAAACCGACAAACACACGGCCGGCAAGGGCTGGCGGCTATATCGCGCTCGGCGCCCTCGCGGTCGACCTCCGACCTGCAGGCTGCGCACTCTGCGCCAGCGGCTGCGCCTCGACAAGGAAAATCATCCATGAAGACATAATATTACATTGCGGTGACGGACCGATGAACAGGCCGGCGAACATGTGTTCAGGCCCCCGTTGAATTGAACACCGAAGCCACCTCGGCCGGGTCCAGCAGCCGCCACTTGCCCTCCGCCAGATCGCCGAGCGCCAGGCCGCCGACGGCCGACCGGTGCAGCGCCTCGACATGGTTGCTGACGGCGGCGAACATGCGCCGGACCTGATGGTAGCGGCCCTCGGTCACGGCCAGCCGAACCCTACGCGGGCCGAGCGGCTCCAGCACCGCCGGTTCCAGCGGCGTGGTCTCGGACCGCAGCTTCAGCGTGCCGGAGGCGAAGGCCGCGGCCTCGTCCCCGGTCAGGTCACGCGCCAGAGCGGCCTCGTACACCTTCGGGATCCGGCTCTTCGGCGAGATGATCCGGTGCAGCAGCGGGCCGTCATCGGTCAGCAGCAGCAGGCCGGTGGTGTCGCGGTCGAGGCGCCCGACCGGGGCGATGATCGGGTTGCGCAGGCGGAAGCGCGGCGGCAGCAGCTCATACACCACCCGGCCGGGGTCGCTGGTCGAGCAGGTGAAACCGGCCGGCTTGTGCAGCATCAGCACTGCGCCCGCCGGCGGATCGAGCGGCTGGCCGTCGACCCGGATCGCCGCATGCTCCGGCTGGGCCTCGGCGCCGAGCGGCGCACCACCGGCATCGGTGACGCGGCCGTCGCGCAGCAGCGCCTCGACCTGCTTGCGGCTGCCGTAGCCGAGATTGGCGAGGCGGCGCACGAGCTTCATTTGGTGCCCTTGGATGCTTCGATCACCTTGTAGGTGCCGTCATCGGCGATGCGGCGGACCATGACGAAGGCCTGCTCCAGCGTCGCCTCATAGGGCAGGTGCCGGTTCGCCACCAGGAACAGCCGGCCCTTCTGGCGTAGCGCCGCCGCCGCGGCGGTGATGAAGGCGCGGCCGAGATCGTGCCGGTCGGCCCGGCCGCCTTCATGGAAGGGCGGGTTGGTGACGATGAAATGGTAGCGCCGGTCGCGCGGCAGCCCGGCGGCGACGTCGTGCCAGAGGAAGTCCAACTCCGCTCGGCCGGCATAGGGTTCCAGGTTGCGCCGCGCCAGTTCCAGCCCCCGCGCCTCGGCCTCGTAGAGGTCGATCGAGGCGACCTCCGGGCAGCGGTCCAGCACCTCGGCCGACAGATACCCGAAGCCCGCGCCGAGATCGGCGCCCTGCCCTTTCAGCTCCGCCGGCAGATGGGCGGCCAGCAGGGCCGAGCCGGGATCGATCCGGTCCCAGGCGAACAGGCCGGGTCGGCTGAGAAAGCGGCCATCCGCGACCGGCCGCGGCTCGTCCGCCGCCGCCCATTCCGCCCGCAGCGCCGGATCGCCGGCGCCGGCCCGCGTCCAGAAGACGCGGCAGCGGTTCTTCGACAGGCTC
>NZ_JANX01000144.1 GCF_000767795.1 Inquilinus limosus MP06
AACAGCCTGCTGTCGATCGCCCCCGAGGTCTCCGCCGCCCTGGTCGCCGGGCGCCCGGTGGTGGCGCTGGAGAGCACCATCATCTCGCACGGCATGCCCTATCCGCAGAACCTTGAGATGGCGCGCCGGGTCGAGGCGATCATCCGCGAGGAGGGCGCGGTGCCGGCGACCATCGCCGTGGCTGACGGCCGCATCCATGTCGGCCTGGACGACGCGCTGCTCGGGCGGCTGGCGACGGCGAAGGACGTGGCCAAGCTGTCGCGCCGGGATATGGGCGCGATCCTGGCCTCGGGCGGGCTGGGCGCCACCACCGTGGCGGCGACCATGATCGCGGCCCATCTCGCCGGCATCCGCGTCTTCGCCACCGGCGGCATCGGCGGCGTGCATCGCGGCGCCGAGACCAGCTTCGACATCTCCGCCGACCTGGAGGAGTTGGCGCGCACGCCGGTGGCGGTGGTCTGCGCCGGCGCCAAATCGATCCTCGACCTGCCGAAGACGCTGGAATATCTGGAGACCCGCGGCGTGCCGGTGATCGGCTACGGCACCGACACCCTGCCCGCCTTCTTCTGCCGGTCGAGCGGCTTGGCCCTGGCGCTGCGCCGCGACACGCCGGAGGAGGTCGCGGCCGTGCTGGCGGCCCAGGCGGCGCTGGGCTTCCCCGCCGGCGCGGTGATCGCCAATCCGATCCCGGAGACGCATGCCCTGCCGGAGGCGGAGATCGATGCCGCCATCGCCAGCGCCCTGGCCGATGCCGACCGCGAGGGCGTCGCCGGCAAGGCGGTGACGCCCTATCTGCTGGCCCGGATCGTCGCCCTGACCGAGGGCCGCAGCCTGACCGCCAACATCGCCCTGGTGGAGCACAACGCCCGGGTTGGCGCGCGGATCGCCAAGGGGCTGGCCGCACTCGGCTGAGCACCGCGACTGCCACTCACCTGTCTCCTCGGGCTTGACCCGAGGATCCAGGGGCTTCCCAGAGCGGCCCTCGGTGGCCCCTGGATTGCCGGGTCAAGCCCGGCAATGACAGGCAAGATAGAACCCCATACCGGCCAGAATCTCAGAACCGCCAGGACGCGGTGAACATTCCGTACTGGCTGAAATGGTCCTTCTGCTCCTCGAACTCCTGCGTCCGGTACACATGGGTGTAGGCGAGGCGAAGGTCGTAGATCTGCACCGCGAGGCCGATCTGCAAGTCGCCGACCAGCGGGTTCTTGGTGACGTGCGGGCTGTCCTCGAAGGTGTTGCCGTCGAGGAAGATGTTGCGGGCCACGACCCGGCCTTCGACGCTGGCGAAGAGATACCAGCTGAAGCCGCTGGTCGGGATGAAGAAGTCCGACCCCGGTATGCTGGGCCGGATCCGCGGCGGGCCGTAATCGGCCGGCAGGTCGAAGCCGAGCCGCGCCGTGGCGCCGACCGAAGCCTGGGTCAGCACGTTGCCCAGACTGGCGCCGACATAGGGCGACAGGTCGAAGCCGATGCCCAAAGGCGCGGCGGCGTAGAGGCTGCGCCAGGTGCGCTCGTAGCTGAGGATCACACCGGGCTCGTTGTGCAGCTGGTATTTCCAGCCGCGCGCCTTCTTCGAGCCGATGATGCTGTGCACGGTGTTCTGCACCTGCTCGCCGATCGCATAGGGGCCGACGACGCCGATCTGCAGCTCGAGCCGGTCGAGCCGATCGCCGGAATCCGCCAGCACTGCGGCGCTGCCGTAGAGCCAGGCGGCATAGGGCCGGTCGTTCGGATCCGGGTGGCGCAGCGAAATGTCCTTCGGCGTATACAGGCTCTGGCCGAAGGACAGAGTCGACCGGATCGGCGCGGCATCGGGGAACAGCGGGAAGGCCCGGGCGGCGTCGGCCAACCAGTCCGGCGTCCCGGTCTCCGAGCTCGTATAGGCGAAGCGAAAGCCGTTGGTATAGCCGCGGTCGGTGTTGGCAAAGACGTCGTTGTCGAGCTCGAAGCTGATGAAGGCCCCAGGGTCCTCATGCAGCGGCCGCGGCGCCTGCGGCGTCGAGGTGATCACCGCCGGCCGCCTCGGCTCGGCCGGCACGTCCTGCGCCATCCCACCGGCCGGAAACGACGCGACGCCGATCACGGCCGAAATCGAACACCACCAGATCCGGCTGCGTAGATCCATGCCGTTCCCCTCCCTCTCGACCCCGCCGCGTCACGGCAGGCGTCCCGGCAAACGGAACGACGCGACAGCGCGGTGAGTTCCCGGTAGCTGGCCAGGACAATAGCACGAATAGGACAGCGGGAGACGGTCAGCGTGGGCGCTGCATGCTGAACACGGTGTCGAGGACGCCGTACTCCATGTAGCCGAGCCGCGAGATCGCGCGCCGGGACGACAGGTCGATGCGCCCGTCGACGATCACCGAATCGTCGATATGGATCGACACCACCTCGCCGATCACGATGGCGCCGGGCACGGTCTCGCCGGCGGCCGTGGTCATCGGCACCGACTTGACCCAGCGGCACTCCAGCGCCGCGGCGGCGGCCGCGACCCGAGGAGGCTCCACCAGCCGCGACGGCGCCATCGCCAGCCCGGCCAGCTCCGGCTCGCTGACCTCCGGCCCGACCGTGGCCGAGGTCGCGTTCATCTGCTCGCGCAGGTCCCAGGTGACGAGGCTGGCCACGAATTCGCCGGTGGCCTCGGCGTTGCGCTGCGAATCCTTCGGCCCGCTGGGCGCGAACATCACCATCGGCGGGCGGTCGCACACCGCGTTGAAGAAGCTGTAGGGCGCCAGGTTGACCACACCCTCGGGGCTGAGCGTGCTGATCCAACCGATCGGCCGCGGCACCACCAGCGCCTTGAACGGGTCGTGCGGCAGGCCGTGGTTGCGCAGCCGGGGTTCGTAATCCATGGAGATCTCTGGGTTCCGGGGACCTGATAGAACGGGATTCCGCGGCCCTGCTTCAAGTCGCCTTGGACGCCGTGCGCAGGCGCAGCAGCCGGGCCACCGGCAGGGCCACGGTGGCGAGACCGAGCAGGATCAGCACCATGCCGAGCAGCCGGGCCGGGCCGAAATGCTCGCCCAGCACCAGGGCGGCCGAGCCGGCGCCGAAGATCGGCACCAGCAGGGAGAACGGCGCCACCGTCGCCGCCGGATACAGCTTCAGCAGATGGCCCCAGAGGCCGAAGCCGAGCAGCGTGGTCGGCACGGCGAGGTAGAGCACGGTGCCGATACCGGTCCAGCTGACCGAGGCCAGCGCCTGGCCGATCGCCGCCGGCCCCTCGATCGCGGCGGACAGGGCCAGCAGCGGCAGCGGCGGGATCAGGCTGAGCCAGACGATCATCGGCAGCATGTCGACCTTGCCGGCGCCGCGCAGCAGGACATTGCCGCAGGCCCAGCTGAGCGCCGCGGCCAGGGAGAGCGCCAGGCCGAGGGCGGTGACGTCGCCGCCCCCAGCGGTGGTCGCGATCACGGCGAGCCCGGCGAAGGCGACGGCCGCGCCGGTGATCTGGCGGCCGGTCGGCCGCTCGCGCAACGTCATCGCCGCCACCAGCATGGTGAAGAAGGCCTGGGACTGCAGCACGATCGAGGCCAGGCCGGGCGGCATGCCCACCTGCATGGCCGGGAACAGGAAGGCGAACTGACCGACGAACAGCGTCAGGCCGATCGCCAGCATGCGCGGCCACGGCACCTGCGGGCGCGGCAACAACACCGCCGGCAGGGCGGCCAGGATGAAGCGCAGTGCGGCCAGCAGCAGCGGCGGGAAGCTGCCGAGGCCGATGCGAATGACCACGAAGTTGAAGCCCCAGATGGCGGCCACCAGCAGGGCGAGGAGGATGTGGCGGGGTTTCATCGGCGCTCCGGTCGTTGCCCGACATCCTCGGGCCCGTCCGCGGGCTTGGCAAAGCCGGATCTCGTCCGATCCATGAGCCCGGGCGGGCCCTGCCATGCGCCCTGGCGGTCAGAACCCCATCTTCGACGCCACACCCCCGGCGCCCTGGAGGCGGATCCCGACGATCTCCGACTGCAGGACGACGGTCTCGCTGCCGTCATGGGTCAGGTGGACAAGGTCGCGCGCGGTCCGGACGTCGCGGGCCGGCAGCTCGTGCCCGCCGCGGGTCAACAGCACCAGCGACGCGCCGGCACCGGCGGACCGGAGCTTCTGGGCGTATTCCTCGATGATCGCTGCGTCCATGGCCTCCTCCGTGCCGGCCCGCGCTGGGCCGACGGTCTCAGCCATGATGTTGTCATCCGCAACGCGCCTGTCGAGCCGCATCTCACGAAACCCCACAGCCTTTTCTACCCCGCCACGCCGATGGCCAAGGCGACGAAGCCGACCGCAGCGAGGACCGCCCGGGCGGCGTGCGACCGCTCCCATCGATCACGATGGGCCGTCCAGCTCTCCTCGCCGTCATCCGCCGGTCTCTCGCGATGCAGCGGGTCTTGGGCGAAGAACCCGGTGCCTGCCCGCCCCATCGCCTGGTTCCGCAGCCAGTACCGATTCACCGGATGCGTCAGCAACCAGTAGACGGCATGCATCGCCGCCAGGGCGACCAGCGCTCCCGCCACCCACCAAAACCCGGTATCGCCGGCCGGGGTCATCACCAGCAGGACCAGGACGGCAAGGATGCTGGTGACCTCGCCGAAGCCACCCACCAAGGTGAAGCCGGGATAGTAGATCGGCTGCACGGCCAGATACGCGTCCCGGCCGAGGCGCATTTTTCCCGGCCACTCGAGCGCATGCGCCAGCGCCGGGGTCAGCGCCAGCACAACCAGACAAAGGCTCACCACCTGCAGGGTCTGGAGCATGCTCCGCCTCCACCGGCTTCCTGGCGGCACCGACCGTCGCCGGCGGTGCCGCCTCCGGAAGGAAACGGGCCCTCCCGGTCAGAAGTTCAGGTTGCGGATGATCTGCCAGTGCCCGGAGGCACCACGCTGCCACACCGTCAGATAGAGGCCCGATGAGGTCTGGCTCTTGCCCTGGGCGTCGACCTTGGTGGTGCCGCCATGGCCCCATTCATAGATCAGCCCGTCGCGGATGACCTGGATTCCGTCCTGCTGGATGGTGCCGCCGGTGATCTTGGTGCCGGGGGTCATGCGTTCCTTGAGGAAGGCCTCGATCGCCGCCCGGCCGGTGTAGGTCTTACCGTTGCCGAGGATGAACATGGCGTCGTCGGCGAAGGGCTCGGCCGCCTTCTGGACATCGCCCGCCTGCAGCGCCGGCACCCAGTCGGCATTGGCCTTGTCGATCTCCGGCCTGGCCGAGGCCAGATCCTCCTCCGGCGTGGCCGCCACTGCGGCCAAGGACAGCGACATGCCGAGCATGAAGGCGGCGAACGGAAGACGGATCGTCATCGGAGCTCCTCCTTGCAACGTGCCGGCCCGGATTCGGCGCCGGATCGTCCGAAGACTATAACCTACAAGGAGGTTAGGGCAGCTTAAAACGCGACAGTGCGACGGCCGGTCGACCGGCCGCCCGCCCATCCCGGATTGTCGGGAGCAGTCGGCTACAGCACCGTCGAGATGCGCCCGACGACGCGGGCGGCGATGCGGGCGGCGGCGTCGAGGAAGGCCGGGAAATCCATGTGGCTCTCGCTGCCGGCGAGGTCGCTGAGCGCCCGGACCACCACCGCGGGCACGCCGAAGCGCTCGGCCACCGCCGCCACCGCCGCGCCCTCCATCTCGATGGCGACGCCGCCGAATTCGCGGTGCAGCCGCTCCCGCTCCCGCGCGTCGTTGAGGAAGATGTCGCCGGTGAGGACGGTGCCGAAGATCAGCCGCGACCGGTGCGGCTCGCCACCGGTTGCGGCGGCACCGAATCCACCGATATCAAGGCCTTCGAGAGCATCCTTGATCTTCTCTCTGAGCATCGGATCCAGGGCGTAGCCGGTCTCCTCGGGGAATCCGGGCAGCGGCGGCACGCCGGGCTGATAGGGCTTCAGCCGGCCGTCGACCCGGGCACCATAGTCGTGCATCACCAGCCGGTCCGCCACCACCACGTCGCCGATGGCGAGGTCCGGGTCGAGGCCGCCGGCGACGCCGGAGAACAGCAGCGAGGCGCAGCCGAACTCCTGCAGCAGCAGGGTCGCGACCATGGCGGCATGGCTCTTGCCGATGCCGGCCTCGACCGCGACCAGGTCGCGGGTGCCCAGGCGCCCCAGGCGGAAGCGGCAGCCGGCGATCTCACGCTCGGTGCGCACCACCAGATCGTCATGCGCCGCCAGTTCCTGCGGGATCGCCGCCATCAGCCCGATCGGTCCGTCCGCGCGCATCGCTGTCCTCCGCTCTTGCCGCCGCCCCTTATGCGCCGGTCGGACGGCCGGCGCAAAGGGGTGCGACGGTCAGGACAGGCCGAGCGCGGGCCGGCGTCGGCCGCCGGTCAGCTGGTAGCCGGCGATCAGCAGCGCGAACCACACCGGCGCGACATAGAGCGCCACCCGGGTCGACGGGTCGAAGCCGAGGAACACGGCGACCAGCACCAGGAACGCCACCACCAGCCAGTTGGCGACCGGCGCGCCCGGCATGCGGAAGGCGACCGGCGCGGCCTGGCCCCGGGCCACGGCGCGGCGATAGCCGAGATGGGCGATCATGATGATGCCCCAGGTCCACAGGCTGCCGACCAGCGAGATGCTGGTGACCCAGACGAAGGCCTCCTCCGGCACCACATAGTTCAGGCCGACGCCGATCAGCATCACCGCGGCCGAGGCGGCGATGCCGGCCACCGGTACATGGTTGCGGCTGACCCGGGCGAAGGCGCGCGGCGCCTGGCCGGACCGGGCCAGGGTGAACAGCATGCGGCCGTTGCTGAACAGCCCGCTATTGCAGGACGAGGCGGCGGCGGTGATGACCACGAGGTTGATCACGTCGGCCGCCGCGCTGAGCCCGAGCTTGTCGAACACGAAGACGAAGGGGCTGGCATTCGGGTCCAGCTGGGTCCAGGGCAACAGCGACATGATCACCGCCAGCGCGCCCAGGTAGAAGATCAGGATGCGCCAGATGATGCCGTTGGTGGCGCGCGGCAGCACCTTCGCCGGATCCTCGGCCTCGCCGGCGGTGACGCCGATCAGCTCGACCCCCTGATAGGCGAACATCACCATCTGCAGCGCCAGCACGGCGCCGAGCACGCCGAAGGGCAGGAAGCCGCCATGCGACCAGAGGTTGGAGACGCCGGCCCCCTGCCCCAGGTCGCCGATGCCGAAGACGATCACGGCCAGGCCGCCCAGGATCAGGGCGACGATGGTCACGACCTTGATCAGCGCGAACCAGAATTCCAGCTCGCCGAACAGCCGCACCGCCACGATGTTGACCACGGTCAGCACCGCCAGTGTCGCCAGCGCCGGCATCCATTGCGGCACCTCCGGCAGCCAGTAATGGACATAGACGCCGACGGCGGTGATCTCGGCCATGCCGATCACCACCCACATGAACCAGTAGGACCAGCCGGTGGCGAAGCCGGCGAAGGGGCCGACGAACTCCTCGGCATAGGTGGCGAAGGACCCGGCCACCGGCTTGTGCAGCAAGAGCTCGCCCAGCGCCCGCATGATGAAGAAGATGGCGATGCCGCCGATGGCGTAGCTCAGCAGCAGCCCCGGCCCGGCCTTGGCGATCGCCTTTCCGGAGCCGAGGAACAGGCCGACGCCGATGGCGCCGCCGATCGCGATCATGTGGATGTGGCGGCTCTTCAGCCGGCGGGCGAGATCGCCGCCCTCCGCTCCGATGCCGGACGATTGGCTCATATGGCCCATCGCGCTTCCTCCTGATGTCCTTCTTCGGGCCTGAAGCCCGTCGGCCGGCATCTTAGGAGGGAAATAAAAAAACGCATCCGCGGAGACATATAATTTCATTTCGAATAATCAAGTGAAGCCAGAACAAAGATATGAAAGCATCTCCTAAAATTGTACCCAGATTTGTCGGACGAAACTGCAATATGGACGAAAATCGACCAGCAACCTAATCGGATTGTCTCGATCCATTCATCTCGGCTTGTTTCGCAGCCTCAATTCCGGCCCGAGTCTGTCGATCCGGTCTGTCTCGATCCCGCCTGCGTAGCCGTCGGCGACCAGGTCGGCGATCGACGCCGGATCGTCGATGCCTTCGGAGAAGCCGCCGCCCCACGGGCCGATCAGGAAGACCGGCGTGCCCGCCGCCTCCATCCGGGCGACGAAGCGGTGAGGCCAGCCCCACAGCCAGGGCGCGACATTCGACGGCACCAGCAGCACCGATCGCCGGCAGGATTCCGGCACATGGCCGGTCCACCCCAGGGCGGCATAGGTGACGAAGCAATCCTTGATCGACGCCCGGGACATCGAGCGGAAGTCGGGCAGCCGCTCGCGCAGCACCCCGATCGGCCTGTCGCCGCCATAGGCGGCCAGCAGGTCGCGGCGCTCCGCCGGCAGGGCCGCGAGATACCGGGCCAGCAGCTCCCCTTCCGCCGGGTCGTTGCTCTTGACGTTCAGCAGGAAGCGGTGGCCGGGAAAGGCCTCCAGCACCTGGTCCAGCGACGGCATCAGCCCAATGCCCTTGCCCCGGAACGGGAAGGTCCGGCCGCCATCCGCGGTATAGCCATGGCCGATGTCCAGCGCCTGCAGCCCGGCCAGGCTGTGCTCACGGGTGATGCCATGGCCGTCGGTGCGGCAATCGACCGTCCAGTCATGAAACACGGCGAAATGCCCATCCGTGGTCGGCTGGATGTCGAGCTCCACCGCATCGGCGCCGAGATCGAAAGCGGCGCGCATCGAGGCGATGGTGTTCTCGAGATAAGGATGCTCCGGCGGCAGCATCCGGGCGGCGGTGCAGGTGTCGCCGGCCAGCCCCGTGCGGTCGAAGCCCTGGGCCAGGCCGCGATGCGCCAGCAGCACCGGTGCCCCACCCGGCGCGCCATGCAGCCACGAGCTGTTGTTGATGAACACACCCGCGGCGAACACACCCAGGACGGCGAGAACAAACACTAAACGCTTGCGTGTTCGACGGGTCATGGGCTGATCTGTCCGGGTGACGGGGCGGGTGCAGGCTGGCCCCGGATCATGGCCGAAACGGCACGGTGCCGTGGCGGTTGGATGTCGAGGCGCAGGCCCATGACCGCATTGGCGGAAATCGCCGAACCGCTGCTGCCGCCGGCCTTCCAAGGCTGGTTTCGGCACAAGGGCTGGACGCCCCACCCGCACCAGCTGGAGATGCTGCAGGCGGCGCGCGACGGCACCCATGCCCTGCTGATCGCCCCGACCGGCGGCGGCAAGACCCTGGCCGGCTTCCTGCCGACGCTGACCGAGCTGGCGGAGCGGCCGCGCGAGGGGCTGCACACGCTCTACATCTCGCCGCTCAAGGCGCTGGCGGTCGATATCCACCGCAACCTGGAGCAGCCGATCGCCGAGATGCGGCTGCCGATCCGGGCCGAGACCCGCACCGGCGACACGCCGCAGGTCAAGCGGGAGCGCCAGCGCCGCCATGCGCCGCAGATCCTGATGACGACGCCGGAGAGCCTGGCGCTGCTGCTGTCCTATGGCGACGCCGACCGCATCTTCGGCAGCCTGCGCTGCGTCATCGTCGACGAGCTGCACGCCCTGGCCGGCACCAAGCGCGGCGACCTGCTGGCGCTCGGCCTCGCCCGCTTGGCCACCCTGGCGCCGGAGGCCCGCCGGGTCGGGCTATCAGCCACGGTGGCGCATCCCGACGCGCTGGTCGCCTGGCTGTCGCCGACCGGCCACGCCGACCCGGCCCTGGTGCGCACGGTGCGCGGGCCGCCCGGGATCAAGCCGATCGTCGAGATCATGGAGACCGAGAGCCGCCTGCCCTGGGCCGGCCATATGGGCACCTACGCGGCCCGGGACCTGTACGACCGCATCCGCAAGGCCGGCACCACCCTGCTCTTCGTCAACACCCGGGCGCAGGCGGAGCTGGTGTTCCAAGCGCTGTGGCGGATCAATGACGAGATCCTGCCGATCGCGCTGCACCACGGCAGCCTGGCGGCGGAGCAGCGCCGCAAGGTTGAGGCGGCGATGGCGCGGGGCGAGCTGCGCGCCGTGGTCGCCACCTCCTCGCTCGACCTCGGCATCGACTGGGCCGCGGTCGATCTGGTGATCCAGATCGGCGCGCCGAAGGGCGCCAGCCGGCTGCTGCAGCGCATCGGCCGGTCGAACCACCGCTTCGACGCGCCCTCGGTCGCGGTGCTGGTGCCCGCCAACCGCTTCGAGGTGCTGGAGTGCCGCGCCGCCTCCGACGCCATCGACGCGATGACGCTGGACGGTGATCCGCCCGCCCCCGGCACGCTCGATACGCTGGCGCAGCACCTACTGGGCTGCGCCTGCTCCGCCGCCCTCGACGCCCGCGCCATGTACGCCGAGGTGCGACGGGCCGCGCCCTATGCCGCCCTGACCCGCCGCGACTTCGACGACGTGCTCGACTTCGTCGCCCATGGCGGCTACGCGCTGCGCAGCTACGACCGCTTTCACCGGCTGAAGCAGGATGCCCAGGGCCGTTGGAAGGTGGCCAGCGCCGTGGTCGCCCGGCAGTACCGGATGAATGTCGGCACCATCGTCGAGGAGGAGATGCTGAAGGTCCGGCTGTCCGGCGGCTTCGGCAAGGTTCTCGGCGAGGTCGAGGAGTATTTCGCCCAGGGGCTGGTGCCGGGCGACACCTTCATGTTCGCGGGGCAGCTGCTGCGCTTCGAGGGCATTCGCGAGATGTCGGTGATCGCCAGCCGCGCCGCCAGCGGCGAGCCCAAGGTGCCGGCCTATGCCGGCGGCCGCATGCCGCTGACCACGCATCTGGCCGACCGGGTGCGGCGCCTCTTGTCCACCCCCGCCCATTGGGCCGGGCTGCCGGACGATGCGCGGGAATGGCTGGAGCTGCAGCGCGAGCGTTCCGGCCTGCCCGGCCCGGGCGAGCTGATGATCGAGACCTTCCCACGCGGCGGCCGGCACTACATGGTGGCCTACTGCTTCGAGGGCCGACAGGCGCACCAGACGCTGGGCATGCTGGTGACCAAACGGATGGAGCGCGCCGGCCTGGGGCCGATCGGTTTCGTCGCCACCGACTATGTGCTGGCGACCTGGAGCCTGGAGCCGGTGACCGACCCTGCCACCCTGTTCGACGAGGACATGCTGGGCGACGACCTGGAGGCCTGGATGAGCGACTCCAGCCTGCTGCGCCGCACCTTCCGCAACGTCGCGGTGATCGCCGGGTTGATCGAGCGGCGCACGCCCGGCGAGCGCAAGACCGGCCGTCAGGTCACGGTCAGCGCCGACCTGATCTACGACGTGCTGCGTCGCCACCAGCCCGACCATGTGCTGCTGCGCGCCACCCGGGCCGATGCGGCGCGCGGCCTGATCGATCTCGGCCGCGTCGCGCTGCTGCTGAAGCGCGCCCGGCGCAAGCTGACGCTGCGCGCGCTGGACCGGATCTCGCCTTTGGCCGTGCCGGTACTGCTGGAGATCGGCCGCGTCAGCATCGCCGACGGCGCCATCGACGCGATGCTGGAAGAGACCGCCGCCGAGATGATCGCCGAGGCCACGCCGAAGCGGGGCGAGAAAGGCCGGCGGCGGGCTTGAGGGATCCGGCGGTCACGACAAGTGCCCTGCCGCCCGCGGCGGGATTCGCTAGGATTGGTGAGTACCGCGGAATCGGGGAGGATCGATGGCGGAGGATGCGGACAGGCGGGACCGCCTGGCCAGGGCCAAGGCGGCGCTGGCGATCGACGCCACGCCGGCCAGCCGGGCGCGGATCGACTCGGGTTACGAGGCGCTGTGCGTCGACCTGGTCAGCGAATGGGTGCTCGGCGAACGGCGCTACGAAAGCCCCGGGCAGCAGGCCGAGGCCTGGA
>NZ_JANX01000145.1 GCF_000767795.1 Inquilinus limosus MP06
ATGGTAGACCGTCTGCCCGGCGGCGGCGCCGTTGAACTGGGCCACCATCACCCCGTCCGGCCGCAGCGCCGCGCGGACCGCCGCCGCGACCCGCTGCACCGTCGCCATCAGCCGCGCCAGCATGGCGGGGTCGGCCTCCAGCAGGTTGCGGGCCGTGCCGGCCTTGGGAATCACCAGCACATGGCCCTCGGACTGCGGGAAGGCGTCCATGAAGGCCAGGGTGTCGTCGTCCTCATGCACCTTCGCCGCCGGCAGCTCGCCGCGCAGGATCCGGGCGAAGACGTTGTCGCGATCATAGGTCCCGTCGAGCGACATGGATCGGTCCTCGGGCTGGGTGGCGGCGCCGCCACCATCGGCGACGCCGGTTCGGCCGCGCAACGGCCGGGCGGAGCCGCTAGACCAGCCCCTCGGCGACCTTCAGCAGATACTTGCCGTAGCCGCTCTTCTCCAGCCGGCGGCCCTGGGCGACGAGCTGCTCGCGGTCGATGAAGCCCCGCAGATAGGCGATCTCCTCCGGGCAGGCGACGCGCAGGCCCTGGCGCCGCTCCAGCGTCTGCACGTAGCTGGCGGCCTCGAGCAGGCTGTCATGCGTGCCCATGTCGAACCAGGCGAAGCCGCGGCCCATCCGCTCGACATGCAGCCGGCCGCGCTCGAGATAGACGCGGTTGACGTCGGTGATCTCGAGCTCGCCGCGGGCGGACGGCTTCAGGTTCGCGGCGATGTCGACCACCTCCGCATCGTAGAAGTAGAGGCCGGTGACCGCCCAGTTGGAGGTCGGGTTGCGCGGCTTCTCCTCGATCGTCGCGGCCCGGCCGTCGGCGCCGAAGCCGACCACGCCGTAGCGCTCCGGATCGTCGACGTGATAGGCGAAGACCGAGGCGCCGGAGGGCTGCGCCGCGGCCGAGGCCAGCAGCTCCGGCAGGCCGTGGCCGTGATAGATGTTGTCGCCGAGGATCAGGGCCGACGGGCCGCCGGCGACGAAGTCGGCGCCGATGATGTAGGCCTGGGCCAGCCCGTCAGGGCTGGGCTGTACCGCATACTCGAAGGCCATGCCCCATTGCGAGCCGTCGCCGAGCAGCCGCTGGAACTGCGGCATGTCGTGCGGGGTGGAGATGACCAGCACCTCCCGGATCCCGGCCAGCATCAGCACGCTGAGCGGGTAGTAGATCATCGGCTTGTCATAGACCGGCATCAGCTGCTTGGAGGTCGCGAGCGTCAGCGGATGCAGCCGGGTGCCGCTGCCGCCGGCCAGGATGATGCCTTTCATGGGAGCTCCGGTGGATGGGTGGGTCGGGAACGGAATCGCGCTCAACTCCAGATAGACGAGACCGCAGCAGCTCCCCCGTGGCAAGCCACGAGCCATGCCTGCCGACGACGTCCAACACGAGCCGTCGGAATCGGTTCAGGTCAACGATGGGCCACAGAGCCCCTCGACGCACCACAAAGTTCGGACTCATCCCGGCCGGCCTCGGCTCCGGCGCGGTCGGAGAAACGTGCAGGTGCTTTACGGAGAACTTCGTCGCAATGATCGAGGATCATACCGGCACATGATCGGCAGTCGCGAACACTATCTCCCGGCTGCGTCACCCATGCGGGTGCCCCACGCCATTCCCACTCAGCGCGACGATGCGGTGCCGGGCGGTCTCGGCAAACTTATCGAAGCTGAAAACCTCCACATGCCGCTTCGCCTCGCGGTCAAAGCCGCGGGCCGACATCTCCCCCCGGTCAAGCACCAGGCATTCCCGTTCCGGCGATGCGAGCGCCTGCGCGACTCCGTCGACCACCTGGGCCAGCGCCTCACCGAGCGCCGCGATATCGCCTGTAGCCACCAGGCGGCCCAGACCGCCCGCGACATTGGGCAAGTTGTGCGCCGAGTAGCCGACCGGAATGCACCCCGCCCGCAGCGCCTCGACGACGGGCTTACAGAATCCCTCATGATAGGACGGGATCGCGAGAACATGAGACGATCGATAGAGCTGGTGCAGCCGCTCATCGTCCACGGTGCCCAGAAACTCGACGGGAAATCCAGCCGTGGCGATGGCGGCCCGGACAGCGTCGACATAGGCCCGGTCGGAGAACGAAACATTTCCGACAATACGGACGCGAATCGCGGACGCGAACTGACGATGAACCTGCCCCAGCCCCTGAAGCAGATCGAGCACGCCCTTGGCTCGAACAATTCGCCCGACGAACAGGATATCGACCGGAGACAGCGCCTTCTGTTCCAGGTAACTCAACGATGGCGTCTCGACCGCCAGCGGCGCGGCGTGCAGGCGCGACGGATCGAAACCGCGGTCCAGGAGTTCCCGCTCGTTGACAGGACTGACGGGCCAGATCTCGTCCGCGTGTTTGAGATTCCAGAGCTGTTGGAACGACTGCCTGATCACCGATCGATGCGTCGGCGGCACGAATTCGAGTGGCGTAATGTTGTGAAAATAGACCACACGCCGGGCGCGGCCATTGCCTAGCAGCAGCGTATCGAACACCTCGTTGTAAACGCCGAAGTGATAAAGCAGGACATCTGCTTGCAGATAGGCAGAGTTTGTCAGGAGATCGGCGGCACCATGAACGATCTGCGCGCGGATTTCGGGAAAATCGCTCTTGCAGGTGAGGACGATCGGTTCGAACCGACGATCTGCGACCAGCGCCTGATACGTGTCATAGGCTGCGGCGGAAATGGCATCATGCTGCACGACGACGGGACAGATGATCGCCACCCGCAGAGGCTTCACCGCCATCTGCCGCTCGGCCATAGGCGAAGGCATCGCGAGGGTCATGCGGCCCCTCCTGCCTGCCGCCACCCCGGGCCGGATGCCAGGCGCCTCCCGGAAAAATCCCGAGCGGCGCGATCGAGACATTCGATTACGCCGGAGGCCATACGAGCAGCGGTAAAGCGGGCCTCGTACCGCGCCCTGGCTCCCGCAGCGAGCCGGCGACGGAGATCGGCATCCAGCACCAGCCGCTCGACACAAGCCTCAAGGGACGCCGCATCGCCGGGTTCGGCCAGAAGGCCGCTGGCACCCTCCTCGATCACCTCCACCATGCCGCCAGCCCTGCAGGCCACGACCGGCTTCGCGAACATCATACCTTCAAGCAGCATGAGGCCGAAGGACTCGAATCGCGACGGCGCGACGAAGATGTCGCAGCCGCGATAGAACCCGCGCAGCCGGGCGTCGTCCACCTCGCCGTGGAAGACGACACGGGAGCGGATGGTCTCGGTGCCCGGATCCGCTTCGAAGGCGGCACGCCAGGTCACGCCTTGAGGACCAGGTAGCGTGTCATTGCCCACCACGTCGAAATGCAGATGCGGATGCCGCGTCAGAAGCGAGCGAATCACCTGAAGCAGCACGTCGATCCCCTTGCGCGCCTCGAGCCGGCCCACAAAGAGGAGGCGCAGCATCCCTTGCGGCAGGACCGGCGGATCGTCGGCGGGGAGCGCCGTCCAATCCTCCAGCCCGTGCGGCACGAGCGACAGGAGGTCCGGTTCGAGCTTGAGACCATATGCATCCTGCGTCTGCGCCACGATCGCCGCACTGTTGGCGACGATCCGGTCCGAATGGGTGAGGACGAACCGCTCCAGCGCAAGCATCGGCGTGCCGAACTCCCGCATGAACTTCGTATCGGCGGCGCGCTCAGGATGGCTGTCGAGCCAGGACCGCAGCATGGTGTGCAGACTGCAGCAGATGGGCACCCGGCGATCGAGCACGAGGGCAACCGGCTCGCAATCCCAGATCGGAGCGCAGACCGCTGTCACCGGACGCTTGGCCGCGATCGCATCGACCGCACGCGCCATTGTCGCCGAGTGGGCCCAGATGTGCTGCGGGACGCTGGGCTCCGCAGGTGCGGCCGGCACCGCATCAGGGCTGGCGAGCAGACGATGGACCCACACTCCTTCCTCGAAGTCGACGCGATCGTGCCCCTCCCCCTGCGTGAGCACATGGACGTGATGCCCGAAGGCCGCGACGCTCCGGGCCAATTGATGGACATAGCGTCCCACGCCGCCAACCGCCTGCGGCGGATAGGACTGGGTCAGGAAGCAATAGGTCCGCCGCCCGCCTGCGGGCGCTGCGGACACAAAGGGAAGGAAGGGGCTGCGGAAGGCATCGAGGGTTTCCTTCGTCATCAGCCGCCGCCGGCCGGCGAGCCCTCGCTCAAGACCGTCGCGCCAGGCCTTCTCGGCCTCCTCGAAAAAGCGGGTGCGGTCGTCTTCCGTCAGCCGCTCGACCGAGATGGCCCAGTTCACCTCGTTCCTGAAGTTGGCGACAAAGCGTGCGGCTTCCTCGACGGCATCCTGGATGCTGTGATGGCCTCGGGCATTGAGGATTGAAAAATAAATCTTGTTCTTGATTATCGGATACCAGTGCTTGACGATTTTACTTTCGTTCCGAATATGGCTAGGCCGATATTTGTGATGGACATAGGCTTTGTCGAGCTGGGCGACCGCCCAGCCCGCGTCGACCACCCGGCAGATGACGTCAGTCTCGTCCAGAAAGTACTCATATTCTTCGTCAAAACCGCCGACAGAGACGATGACATCCCGGCGGAAGGAGCTGTTCGCCCCCAGCAGATGGGGGAAGTTGGTGGTATAGGGGAAGTTCAGTTCAGTGGCCGGGCGATCCCAGGACAGATCCGCACGGCCCAGCCGATCAACAGTTCCGAACTTCCATTGGAATTCAACCCCCGTGTGGTTGTAGACAAAGCCACCGCTCGCGGCAACGCGTTGATCCTGATAGCTCTCGGCCAGATCCCGCAACCATTCCGGCTCAGGAATCGCATCGTCGTCGATAAAGGCGACAATATCGCCGTCAGCCATCGCGATTCCGATATTGCGCGATATCGAAATATTCCGCTCGGGACAGGAGGCGACCTTTATCCTTCCGCCCCAAGCCCTCAATACGTCTTTGGTCCGATCCGGCGTCGGCCCGCAGACGACACAGACCTCGAAGCTATCATATTCCAGATACTCAAAGCTCTTCAAGGTCTCGGCCAGGCTCTCCGCGCGCCCATCGGTATTGATTACGATGGAAATCTTTGGCAATTCCGCGTTCTCCGCGAGAGCACTGGTCATTGAAAGCACTTTACCCGCGCTTGGCCTGGATTTCGAACTCAAAGCACTTGCCGTTCACCCGCCCCTTCACCGGGACAGCGATATCGATGTAACCAGCCTCGCGAAGCAATGCGGAAAGGCTTTCTGGCGTGAACATGTTGTAGTGAAAATCGCCATGATAGTCCTGGGCGCCGAACAGCACCTCCCTGAAGTCCTCGAACGGGTAGGTTCCCGCCGCAGCCCCGGCGAGCATCGCTTCGCCATCGGGCACGATGGCGCGGAACTGGCCGCCCTTGACCAGCAGCTCTCGCCAATAGGGCAACAGGCGTCGTTTCACTTCTTCCTGAGGGAAGTGTTCGAGCATGTGCGCCGAGAAGATCTCGCTGACACTCTCCGGCTCCAGCGGAATATCGCCGGCATCGGCGATGATGTCGACCCCTGGCAATTCCCTCATGTCGACGTTGACATATCCATCCAGGGGTATGTGGCCACATCCGAGATTCAGCCGGATGCCGCCAGCATTGCGCTGCTCGTCGATCCGCTGCTGATTGACGACGCGGCGTTCCACCTCTCCACCGCTCTGCCTGGCCGCGGA
Source organism: Inquilinus limosus MP06 (assembly GCF_000767795.1). Taxonomy (GTDB): domain Bacteria; phylum Pseudomonadota; class Alphaproteobacteria; order DSM-16000; family Inquilinaceae; genus Inquilinus; species Inquilinus limosus_E. Next base: position 5,643 of record NZ_JANX01000145.1, read on the forward strand.
TCGGCCATAGGCCATCTCGTACATCACCTCGCGTCGCACAAACTCGACACGGTCCCACAGCCTCCCGATGCTTTGATCAGCAGAGGCCGCGGATCTCTGGAAGACAGCGGCCTGTGACTCGAGGCGTTGCTCCATGTCTCTTATGGCCTTCTGCTGCGCCCCGCCCAGCTCCGTTACCTCACCGCGGAGGCCGGCCAGCTCGTGCCCGAAGGCTCCCACCGAAGACACGGAGTTGAGGAATGCCGGGATGTGCTGGCGCCAGCCGGTATCGAGCCGGTCCAGCCGCTCCTCCATCGCCCGGAACCGAGGTTCGATCTGTTTCGACACGCGCTTCACGAGCGGTCGCTCGATGCGACGTCTCAAAGATCTCAGCAGTCCCATCGCAGCCCCTTCACGATCGATCGCAGCCGTCCTCGCCGGGGCAGCCTTGTGCCAGAGTTTGCCACCCGACTCAATCAGCGCGGCGCCGCGTGACCGACGCCCCTCGCCCCTTCCTATCGACCGTCATGCCCAGACGGGTTCGCCCTGGCCGGTGCGCTCAGCGCCTGCCAGATCCCTTCCGCCACATCGGACCAGCGGCGCAGATCCTCCCGGCGGATCCGCCCCGCCATCGCCTCGCGGTGAGCGTCATCCGTGATCAGCTTGAGGCAAGCATCCAGGATGGATCTCGGATCATAGGGATCCGCGTATTCGACCAGCGACCCACCGACTTCGGGCATCGAACTCACATTCGAGGCGACGACGGGGCGCCCGAACCAGAGGCTCTCGCCGATGGGCAGGCCCCAGCCCTCGTAGTAGCTCACGCAGACCGAGAACAGGCAGCGCTTGTAGAGATAGGCCAACTCGAAGTCATCCGGCCGATCGACGATTCGGATATAGCCCCCGAGATGCCCGGTCCCTTGAAGGAAACTGTCGAAGGCTTCTTTCCTCCACCCCTGTTTGCCCGCAAAAACAAGAACCGGTGTATCAAGGCCAAGGCGACGGTGGACCTCCTGCCAGACGACGGCCAAGGTCCAGATATTCTTCCGCGACTCGATTGTCCCGACCACCAAGACGTAAGGCAGGAGTGCGGCGTTGAGAACCTCCGACCGGATGCGATGCCCGCCAAAGCTGTGCCGTTCGGGATCGAACAGCTTGGCTGAGGAAGGCGCCCCCTCCCGGCTTTCAGGAAGCAGAAGTTCATGCGCGAGGGGGACCACCTGGATCGGAGCGATATATCCCATCTGCGAGCGCATGAAGTGTTCCAGATCGCGCCGCGTCGACTCCGAGTTCACCAGAAAAAGATCGGCGAGACGGCACATCCGCTCGATCCAGCCCGAGAACCGCTCCGGCATGTTGTTTACGACATGCTCCGGCGACACCAGGGGAATCAGATCGTGCACGAACTGGCACACCTCTATGCCTGTTCGGCCCTTAGCCTGCTCGAGAGAGGTCAGGTAGTCGTCGAACAACGCTTCCCACGTAGCACCCGATATGAACACGAGATCTCCCTTTTTGAAGGAGACATCGATGGCATTCCTGGCTCCAAGAACCTGACTCCGCTTTGGCCGGATCTTATGGCGGGCGAAGGTCCTTCCGCCATCCAGGGCGTTGCGCAGCCGCAGCCGAACGGCATGCAGGCGCCGCTTAAACGAACTCTTGTACCGCCCCTTCAAATACTCCCTGAGCTTGAGAAAGCCAGCCTCGTTGGGAACGATATCGAAATATCGGCAGAATTCGACGTGATCGTATACGTATTCCGATCCAAATGGCTTAGCCGAAAACCAAACAACCTTTTTTAGAATTGGATGAAAGCAGATCAACCGTAGGTCATTGTCGCTATATTTCTCAGATACATATTTAATGATCTCAAGCGATACGCGCTGAATTCCGCTAAGCCGGTTGTTCGATCGAGCGAACACCAGCACATCACTGACATCAAAGTATATTGTCCTGCTTTTATCCATGCTGGCCTACACGGTTGATCCACGGATTCTCGCAACGCCGAAATTGTCGGGTATCGGCCTGCATAGGGGGCAGACGCAGGCCCCGGCTAAGCGATGCTCGCAAGCTCACGGTCGGTCTTGGTCGACGGCGCGGCCGCGGACGGCACGGTTGCAAGATAGACATCTTCTGCAACGTCTCGCCATGCCCGCAGCGCGGCTCGTTCGATCATCCGCTCCCTTTCCTTGACATATGCGGGATCCGTCACGGCGCGTGACAGCCCTTGCCTCAGATCGCCCTCGTCTCCTGGATCGATATAGTCCGCGAGGTTGCCGCCGACCTGCGGCATCGAGGAGGTCCTCGAGGCGATGCAGAGCTTGCCGAACCACAGGCTTTCGCCGATCGGCAGACCCCAGCCCTCATAGAGGCTGGGGAAGACGGTGAACAGGCAGTGCCGATAGAGGAAGGCCAGCTCGGCATCCGTCGGCGTCTCGACCACCGCGACCGTGCCGCCGAGATTGTCGGTCTTGGCCAGGAGATCGAACAGATCCTCGGTCCGCCAGCCGCGCTGGCCGGCCAGCACCAGGCGAGGCAGCTGCGAGCCCAGCTCCGACCGCAGCCGGTCCCAGATCCTGACCAGGGCATAGGCGTTCTTGCGCACCTCGATGGTGCCGACGCACAGCACGAATGGCGTCTCCGCGATCGCACGCACGGCCGGTGCCACCACGGCATCATCCGCCACATCGCCGGCAAACTCGTGGGCCAGCGGCGTGACCTGGCTGGGGATGCCCTTACCGGCAGCCGGCAAGACCTCCCGGAGATCCGCTTCGGTCTGGTCCGACACGCACAGGAAGCCGGACACGTAGTCCGGAACGCGCTCGAGGAAGCGCCGGAATTCGGCCTGATGCCCCGGCTTCGCCAGCTCCGGCAGCTTCACCGGAATGACATCGTGGATCAGCTGGAACACCGTATTGCCAGCCGCCTTCCGGCCGGCCAGGAAGGTGATGTACGGGTCGTTGCGGAGCGTCGGCACCGGCACGAAGATCCGATCCGACGGGGTCAACGTCGGCTGCGACAGGCGCCGGCCGAAACCCGACGCAACTCCCAGCCGCCAGCACAGTCGGCCAAGCTTCGCCGCAAGCCGGCGAAGCGGCGTCCGATCCGCCCCTCCGGCGTCATAGGGGATCGCCATGTCGCGCACGAATTCGGCATGGTGCGCTTCGAACCTGTAGTCGGGCCCGAGGAAGGACAGGTCGATCTCGACCACCCGCCGCAGCTTCGGATGCCAGGCGATGCCGCGAATCGCCCCCGCCCCGTGCGTCGCCACCAGATGCCCCACCACCCGCAGCACCACGCGCTGCACGCCGGTCACGGTGGTATGGCCGCGCGCATGCGCCAGGATCGGGGTCATGTCGCAGAACAGGCGCGGCGGCCGCTCGCCCGTCGCCAGGGATCGAGCCCCCATCCTACCCCGCCACCGCCACGACGGCCCGCGCTTCGCCGCCAGCCTGCTCGTCCTCGGCGGTCTGCATCGTCCACAGCCGGGCATAGAGGCCGCCGCGCTGCAGCAGCTCGGCATGGTTGCCGGTCTCGACGACTTGGCCCTGATCCAAGACGTAGATCAGGTCGGCGCCGCGCACGGTCGACAGGCGGTGCGCGATCATCAGCGTGGTGCGACCGACCATCAGCCGCGTCAGCGCGTCCTGCACCTGGCGCTCGCTCTCGGTGTCGAGCGCCGAGGTCGCCTCATCGAGCAGCAGGATCGGCGCATTCTTCAGCATCGCACGGGCGATCGACAGGCGCTGCCGCTGTCCACCGGAGAGGCGCACGCCGTGCTCGCCGATCTGGGTGTCATAGCCCTGCGGCAGGCTGAGGATGAAGTCGTGCGCCGCGGCGCCGCGGGCCGCCGCCTCGATCTCCTCCTGGCTGGCGCCGGGCCGGGCATAGGCGATGTTGTCGCGCACCGTGGCGTCGAACAGCGTGGTCTCCTGGCTGACGAGGCCGATCTGCTCGCGCAGCGAATGCTGTGTGACCTCGCGGATGTCGTGCCCGTCGATCCGCACCGCACCTTCGGTCGGGTCATAGAAGCGCGGGATCAGGTTCAGGAGGGTCGACTTGCCGGCACCGGACGGACCGACCAGCGCCACCGTTTTGCCGGCCGGGATCTCGACCGAGATGCCGCGCAGCGCCGGGATGGCAGGGCCGTAGGAGAAATGCACATCCTCGAGCCGGATCGTGCCGGTCACCCGGTCCAGCACCGCGGCGCCGGGACGGTCGGTAATCGTCGGCTGCTTGTCGATCATGGCAAAGATGCCCTCCGCCGCGGTCATCCCCACCTGCACCGAACCCCAGGTATTCACGATCCGCTTCAGCGGGTCGTACGTCGAGATCAGCGCGAAGATGAAGGCCGTGAACTCGCCGGTGGTCCGGTTGCCGCTGATCACCTGCGACCCGCCGTAGAAGATCACGCCGGCGATAGCGATGCCCGACAGCACTTCCATGAAGGGCGTGTTGTAGGACTTGATCCGCGTCATCCGCTGCGACAGCTTCGAGACCGCCTGGACGAAGGTCTCGGTCGCCTTGATCGTGCGGTGTTCGGCATTGTAGGCCTTGACGTGGCGGATGCCCTGGAACACCTGGGTCAGGTAGCTGGTCAGCTCGCCCATGCCGAACTGCGACTTGCGGGTCACCTTGCGCAGGTCGCGGCCGACCTTGATCACCGGAATGGCCGAGAGCGGGAAGGTGATGGAGGCGACCAGCGCCAGCCGCCAGTCCATGTAGAACATCGCCACCAGGAGACCGAGGAGCGTGGTGGCGTCGCGCCCGATCGATGCCGCGCTGGTCGAGACCGCGCCCATCACCGCCTGGACGTTGTATATGAACTGGCTGACCAGATGGCCGGAGGCGGTGGCATGGAAACTGGCCAGATCGTCCCAGATCTTCCGGCTGAACATGCGCATCTGCAGCTCGGCGACAATCCGCCGGCCGATGCTGTTCATCACCACGGTGAAGCCGTAGGTCGAGGCGCCTCGGATGAAGAAGATGACCACGACGGCGATCGAGATCGGCATCAGCAGCTCGGCATTCTTCTCGGTGAAGATGCCGTCGAGCGTGTGCTGCAGGGCGTAGGGGATCGCCGAGGTCGCGGCAGCGGTCGCGGCGAGACACAGGAAGGCCATCACGAAGCGCCAGAAATGGCCCTTCATGTGCTCGCGGAGCATCCGCTTCGCGATCTGCCAATCCGTCATTTGGCCGGTCCGCGGTCCGATGGCCGTCTGTGCTCTCTTGCTCATGGGGTGCTCATATAGCGCCGTCCGGCCGATCCGCCAAATGACAGTCGCGTCAGGTGCGGAATGCGAACAGGGCGCCGCGGCCGGCCCCAGCCGTCTGGTGCGGCTGCGGCGGGCGGGCGCCCTGTGCTGTCGCGGAGTCGCGGCCGGCCCTGAGCTGGGTGGCTGCGCCTCGGCTCTGAAAGGCTCAGCGGCGGAAAGTGCCGCGGGCAATGGCGTCGAAATCGCCCGGGCCGATGCCCAGCTCGTCCATCTCGCGCCGGTCGAGCATCAGCAGCTCGCTGTAGACCCGCTTGTACTCGCGGCGCTCGGCAACGCGGCGGGCGACGGCCGCGCGGAGGCGGGCGAAGGCGCCGGCGGGGCGGGTGGTGGCGGGAGCGAAGTCCAGAACGTCGATATGCATACTTACCTCATCTGCCGGCGAGACCGGCCTCTCTGTGTTCCCCTTATACGCCTCTTAATGTAGGACGTCTGCGCCGGGCCAGGATCGGACTTTTTGCAGTGCAGCAATGGTAAGCATGCATGACATGAAGTTGACACGATCGCTCCCGATCGGCCGTCGACTAGGGCATATTTTAGCTGTGAAATTCAGAAATCCACAGGCCGCATAGCGCAGTTTGTTGACCTGCCCGGAGTCGCGCTATATCTAGGGGCACGGAACCGGCCCACCGCAGACGGGCCCGCGGCGATTTGATGGGAAGCAGCTTGCGCCCGCGTCACCAACCGCTAAAGCGCCACGATGCAGGTCGTGGTTCCCTCGGCGAGACGAGGCAGGACACGACGATGACCAGGACGGCCCTTCACAGCCCTTTCGCGCACCGGACGCTCGCCACAGGGCGGGCGGCCGCGGCGTCGATGCGCTGTCGCCGCGCCTGATCCGGGCCGCCGCCCGCGGCCGCACTGCCC
>NZ_JANX01000146.1 GCF_000767795.1 Inquilinus limosus MP06
GGTGGAAGGCGATCCTGGCCGATCCGGCTCAGATCGCCCTGGTGGCCGAGATCGACGGCGCGTTGGCCGGATTCGGTCTGGCCGGGCCGCCGGGCGACCCCGCCTTCGGCGACCGGGGCGAGGTGAAGTACCTCTATGTCGGGCGCGACCATGCCCGGCGCGGCATTGGCCGCCGGCTGCTCGCCGCCCTGGCCGCGGCGCTGGCCGAACGGGGCTACGCCGCGCTCGGCCTCGGCGTGGTGGTCGGCAACGACCCGGCGATCGCCTTCTATGAGGCCCAGGGCGGCCGTCGCGTCGGCGCCTACACCGACCCTGGGCCGCTCTGGCGCTCCGACAACCTGCTCTACGCCTGGGACGATCTCGCGGCTCTTGCCGCACGGGGGTAGGATCAGTCGAAGCGCAGCCGCTCGACCAGGAAGTCGATGAAGGCGCGCACCCGGGCCGGCATGGTGCCGCGGCCCAGGAACAGGGCGTGGATCTCCTCCATCTCGCGCGGGTCGTACTCGGGCAGCAACTCGACCAGCCGGCCAGCGTCGAGGTCGGGCCGGACGTGGTAGAGCGCGGTGCGGCCGATCCCCATTCCGGCCAGCACCGCCTGGCGCAGCGTCTCGCCGTTGTTCACCACCAGGGGGCCGGTCACCTGCATCGGCCTCGGCCCGTCCGGCCCGGCCAGCACCCAGTCGGTGAAGCTGCGGCGGTAGTTGAAGGTCAGGCAGTCGTGGGCCGCCAGGTCCGCCGGGGTGCGGGGCACGCCGCGCCGCTCGAGATAGGACGGCGCCGCGATCAGCACCCGGCGGCTGATGCCCAGCTTGCGGGCCTGCAGGCTGCTGTCGCGCAGCGGCCCGTGGCGGATGGCGACGTCGGTGCGCTCGGCCAGGATGTCGACCACCTCGTCGGTCAGGCTGACATCCAGCGTCACCGCCGGGAAGCGGGCGCGGAACTCCGGCAGCAGCGGCACCACGCAATGGGTGCCGAACGGGATCGAGGCGCTGATCCTGAGCCGCCCGCGCGGCGCCGCGGCGCCGGAGACGCCGGCCTCGGCCTCGGCGATGTCGGCCAGGATGCGGCTGGCCTGCTCGTAGAACAGGTCGCCCTCCGGCGTCGGCCGCAGGCTGCGGGTGGACCGCGCCAGCAGGCGCACGCCCAGCCGCTCCTCCAGCCGCCCGATCAGCTTGGCGACGGCTGACGGCGTCAGGCCCAGCCGGCGGGCGGCGGCGGAGAAGCTGCCCTCCTCCACCACCCGCACGAAGACTTCCATCTCACCGGACCGATTGATGTCCATGGGCGATTCCTGATTCTAGAAAAGGCGGTCGATGAAATCTTAGGTTTAAGGTTTCGAATCGGAGAGGCTGGATTCGGAAACGACATCCTGTCATGCTGCGACGCATCAAAACTGATTTCGATGTTCGAGGGCCGGCCGGCCGGACCGCAGACCGAAGGGGGTTTTGGCATGTCCAGAATCGTGATCGAGCAGGACGGCGTACAGCGCAAGGCCAGCGCGTCGTTCTTCCGCGGCGAGACGACGAACTTCTACCCGAGCGACAGATCCCTGGAGCGCGCGGGCGTCGTCGGCGAATACCTCGCGAAGGGCTGGATGCCGGCGGAGCGGTTCGTGAGCCAGACGACGCCGATCGTCGCCTTCGGCTCCTGTTTCGCCGACAACATCAGCAGGTATCTGCACAAGGCCGGTTTCAACGTGCTGACCAAGCGCGACAACCTCGCCTATGTCTCGAAGATGGGCGACGGCATGGTCAACACCTTCGCCATCCGTCAGCAATTCGAATGGGCCTGGCTCGGCAAGACGCCGAAGGCCGATCTCTGGCACGGCTACGACGCCGCCGAGTTCGGCTATGACGAGGCGGTGCGGCTGCGAACCAGGGCGCTGTTCGACGAGGCGGAGCTGTTCATCATCACCCTCGGCCTGTCCGAGGTGTGGTATGATGAGCCGACCGGCGAGGTGTTCTGGCGGGCGGTGCCGAAGGACAAGTACGACCCGTCGCGGCACAAGTTCCGGGTCACCACCCATGCCGAGAACCTGGAGAACCTGCAGGCGATCCACGCGCTGATCCGCCATTTCCGGCCGGATGCGGCGGTGCTGTTCACGGTGTCGCCGATCCCGCTGGCCGCAACCTTCCGGCCGGTGACCTGCCTGTCGGCCAACGCGGTGTCGAAGGCGATCCTGCGTGCCGCCGCCGACGAGTTCTTCCGCCGCAACGCGCCGAACGACCCGAAGCTGTTCTACTTCCCGAGCTACGACATCGTGATGTACGGCTTCAACCACCAGTGGCGGGACGACCGGCGGCACGTCTACTCGCACGTGCTCGACTTCAACATGAAGGTGTTCGAGCGCTACTACTGCCAGACCGCCCTGGACGATGACGGGCTGCTGCAGTCTCTCCGATACGCCCAGCGCCAGGACCGGCTGATCGGCCAGCTCGGCCATGCCGCGATGGCGAAGCAGGAGGCGACGACGGATGACGAGCGCATCGAGGCCCGGAAGGCGCTGGGCCGGAGCCGGCGGGAGCTGGAGCGGGCACGGATCCGCGAGGAGCGGCGGCAGCAGCGCATCGCCGAGCGCCGCGCGGCGGCGGCCGGGACGGCGATCGCGGCGGAGTAGGGCAACGCCGAGGGCTGCGGGAGAGTCGATCGTCTTTGAACCTGGTTCATAGCTGATTGGATTTTCCGAAGCATAGTACAAAGCAGGGGTGACGGCCATCTAGCGGTGAGCTTTCATCGCAAGGTGGCCGTCATGCCCATTGCCCTCTATGCCCTCGCGGTCGGTGCCTTCGGCATCGGCATCACCGAATTCGTGATCATGGGCCTGCTGCTGGAGGTCGGGACCGATCTCGGCGTCTCGATCTCCACCGCCGGCCTCCTGATCAGCGGCTATGCGCTCGGCGTCGTCGCCGGCGCGCCGATCCTCACCACCCTGACCGGCCGGATGTCGCGGAAATCCGTGCTGCTGGGGCTGATGGTGATCTTCACCATCGGCAATCTGGCCTGCGCGGTGGCGCCCGACTACGCCACGCTGATGGCGGCGCGGGTGCTGACCGCCTTCGCCCATGGCACCTTCTTCGGCGTCGGCTCCGTGGTCGCCACTGGCCTCGTGCCGGCACAGAAGCGCGCCTCGGCCATCGCCGTCATGTTCACCGGCCTGACCGTCGCCAACATCCTGGGCGTGCCCTTCGGCACCTGGCTGGGCCAGGGCTTCGGCTGGCGCGCCACCTTCTGGGCCGTGACCGCCGTCGGCCTCGCCGCCCTCGCCGTGATCGCCGTGGCCGTGCCGAAGGATGAGGCGCCGGCCGAGCCATCGGACTGGCGGCAGGACCTGAAGGTGCTGGCGCGCCGCCCGGTGCTGCTGGGCCTGCTGACCACGGTGCTGGGCTTCGCCGCGGTGTTCGCCGTGTTCACCTATATCGCGCCGATCCTGACCCAGATCACCGGCGTGTCGGAGCAGGCGGTGTCGCCGATCCTGCTGGTGTTCGGCGGCGGCCTCGTGGTCGGCAACCTGCTGGGCGGCAAGTTCGCCGACCGCTGGCTGGTTCCGACCGTGCTGGGCAGCATGCTGGTGCTGGCCGCGGTGCTGGGGCTGATGACCTTCGCCGTGCACAGCACCGTACTGGCTGTGGTCTTCGTCGGCCTGCTGGGCGCCGCCGGCTTCGCCACCGTCGCGCCGCTGCAGATGTGGGTGATGGAGAAGGCCGAAGGCGCCGGCCAAAGCCTCGCGTCGAGCTTCAACATCGCCGCCTTCAATCTCGGCAACGCGCTGGGCGCCTGGCTCGGCGGCGAGGTCATCGAGCACGGCCCCGGCCTCGGCGCGGTGCCCTGGGTGGCGGCGCTGGTGCCCCTGGTCGGCGTCGCGGTGGCCGCTCTCAGCCTGCGGCTCGACCGCCGCGCCCCGGCCCTGGTTCACGCCGCGGACTGCGCCTCCTGAGGTCGCGCCACCCGGATGATGCGAAAGAGCCCGCCGGTCACCCCGGCGAGCTCTTTCGTTTCACGCCGTCGCGCGGCTCGGCTGCGGCACCACGCTGTCGCCGACATCGGTCAGCGCCATCTGGCGCTCACGCTCGACCATGTAGTCGCGGGTGATCGGCACCGTGTCGATGCGCTTGGCGAATTGCAGCTGGAACACCACGGTGGTGCGGTAGCGGAAGCCGACCTCGCACAGCGCCAGGTAGAACTCCCACATCCGGCAGAAGCGTTCGTCGTACAGCTTCGCCGCATCGGCCCAGCGGGCCATGAAGCGCTCGCGCCAGTGCCGCAGCGTCTCGGCATAGTGGATGCGCAGCACCTCGACATCGGTGATGTACAGGCCGACGCGCTCCGCCATTGTCGCCAGCTCCGACAGGGTCGGCAGGTCGGCGCCCGGGAAGATGTATTTGCGGATGAACGGGTTGATCGGGCCCGGCGTGTCGGAATAGCCGATCGAGTGGATCAGGGCGACCCCGTCATCGGCCAGCAGGCCGTGCAGCTTGGCGAAGAACTCGGCATAGTTGCGCTTGCCGACATGCTCGAACATGCCGACCGAGACGATGCGCTGATACGGCCCCTGCTCCTGCCGGTAGTCGCGCAGATGGAACTTGGCCCGGTCCGCCAGCCCGGCCGCGGCAGCCCGCGCCGTGCTCAGCTTGTGCTGCTCGGTGCTCAGGGTCACGCCGGTGACGTCGGCCCCGGTCTCGCGCGCGAGGTACAGGCCCAGGCCGCCCCAGCCGGAGCCGATGTCCAGCGTCTTCAGCCCCGGCTTGTCGAACAGCAGCTTGGCGGCGATGTGCCGCTTCTTGTTCAGCTGCGCCGTCTCCAGGCTGTCCTCGGGGGTGGCGAAATAGGCGCAGGAATACTGGCGGTCGGCGTCCAGGAACAGGTCGTACAGCTCGGCCGACAGGTCGTAGTGATGGGCGACGTTCTGCTGCGCTTTGCCGACCGGGTTATACTGCTTCAGCCCGCGGGTCACCCGGGCGATCAGCGCCAGCCAGCCATGGCTGTCGACCTTCAGGTTCTTCGCCACCACCGCCAGGAAGTCGTAGAGCGAGCCCTCCTCGACCGTCAGCTGGCCGTCCATATAGGCCTCGCCCAGCGCCAGGCCCGGATTGCGCATCAGCGTGTAGGCCAGGCGCGGCGACTTCAGCCGGATCACCGCGCGGGGCGGCGTGTCGTCGCCGATCTTGTGCGAGCGGCCAGTGGCGTCGATCACCCGCAGGCTGCCGTCCCGGACGATCGATTTCAGAAGTGCAATGAACATCCTGCCCAAATCTCTCGTTCGTCGCCGCCTGGCGCGGGTCGAACGCAGCCCCAGCGGGCATGGCGGGCGATCCGGAGGCCGGGGCGATTCCCTGTCCAAGCGCAAAGTTGGACCATGCCCCGGCCGGTTTGTGTACCCTTTTTGTGCATGCGGGCCCGGATCGGGTGCGCCGCGTGACCGATGCAACCAAAAGGAGCCGCCATGGCCGAGGTCACCGACAACCCGGCGCTGAGCCGCTACGAGATGGCGGTCGACGGCGTCACCGCCTTCGTCGAATACCGGCGCGAGGGCGACGTGCTGGCGCTGACCCACACCGAGGTGCCGCAGGCCCTGTCCGGCCGCGGCATCGGCAGCGCCCTGGCGCGCGGCACGCTGGACCGGGTCCGCGCCGCCGGCCTGAAGATCCGGCCGCTGTGCCCGTTCATCGCCGCCTTCATCCAGCGGCACCCGGACTACGCGGATCTGGTCGCCGCCGATCGCGGTTGACGCTGTCCGCCGCTGCCCCGCAGATTTGCCGGACAAGAACCTGCGAGGCGAAAATGGCGGAGCTGTGCGATCTCGAGGCGGTGGAGCTGCGGCGCCTGATCGGGGCGGGGGAGGTCTCGCCGGTCGATCTGGTCGAGAGCTGCATCGCGCGGATCGAGGTGGTGGACCCGGCGGTCAACGCCATCACCGCCAAGGCCTATGACCGGGCCCGGGCAGAGGCGCGAGCGGCCGAGGCCGCGGTGCGGCGCGGCGACGCCCTCGGCCCGCTGCACGGGCTGCCGATCGGGGTCAAGGACCTCAGCGACACCGAAGGGCTGCTGACCGCGTACGGCTCGCCGCTCTATGCGGACTACATTCCACCGGCGGACGAGCGGGTGGTGGCGGTGCTGCGCGAGGCCGGCGCCATCGTGCTGGCCAAGACCAACACGCCGGAATTCGGCGCCGGCGCCAACACCCGCAACGAGGTGTTCGGGCCCACGCGCAACCCCTTCGACCATGAGCTGACCTGCGCCGGCTCCTCCGGCGGGTCGGCGGTGGCGCTGGCCTGCGGCATGGTCCCGCTCGCCACCGGCTCCGACCTCGCCGGCAGCCTGCGCACCCCGGCCGCCTATTGCGGCATCGTCGGGTTCCGTCCGACCCCGGGCCTGATCCCGACCGAGACTCGTGGCCATGGCTGGTCGCCGCTGTCGGTCGACGGGCCGATGGCGCGGACGGTGACGGATGCCGCCCTGATGCTGTCCGCCATGACCGGCCACGACCCGCGCGACCCGCTGTCGCTCGGCGTCGACGGCGCGGCCTTCCGCGCGCTCGACCCGGTCGATCTCGGCGGCCTGACGGTGGCCTTCACCGAGGATCTCGGCTTCGCCCCGGTCGACAGCCGTGTCCGCCGCAGCTTCCGCGCCGCCCGCCAGGCACTGGAGCCGGCGGTGGGCCGCAGCGTCGATTTCGCGGTCGACATGGCCGGGGTGGACGATGCCTTCGCTACGCTGCGCGCGGTCGGCTTCGTCGCCGCGCATCGCGAGAAGGTCGAGGCGACGCCGGACAAGGTCGGGCCGAACGTCACCGCCAATGTCGCCGCCGGCCTCAAGCTCGGCCTCGCCGACGTCGCCAGCGCGCTGACCGTCCAGACCCGGGTGGTGCGCGACGCCGACGCCTTCCTGTCCGGGGTCGATGTGGTGATCTGCCCGGTGGCCGGCCATCCGCCTTTCCCCTGGAAGGACTGGTACCCGGCGGCGATCGACGGCGCCGCCCTGTCCAGCTACTTCCACTGGCTGGCGCTGGCCTATGGCCCGACCCTGGCCGGCCTGCCCTCGGTGGCGCTGCCCTTCGGCCGGGACGAGGCCGGCCTGCCCTTCGGCCTGCAGATCATCGGCCGCCGCCGCGGCGACCATGCGGTGCTGTCCGCCGCCCGCGCGATCGAGGCCTGGGCCGGGCAGAACGGCTTCGGCCGGGCGGTGCCTCAGATTTCCCAATAGCGTCATTGCTTCGCTGCGCTCGCAATGACGGCGTGGGTGAGCGGGAGAGGCAATAGAAGCCTTTTTTTGCCGGGCCTGTCACATCCGCGGACGCTGCCCCGTCTTGTCGTCGAAACCGTCCCGAACGGGCGGTCCCGATCTCAAGACTGGAAGGTTCGACCCATGTCCGCTCGTCTCGACTACGCCGCCGTCGCCCCCGGTGCCATCAAGGCCCAGTACGGCGTGCACACCTATCTCGAGGGCTGCGGCCTCTCGATGACCCTGCAGGAGCTGATCTTCCTGCGCGTCTCGCAGATCAATGGCTGCGCCTATTGCCTCGACATGCACGCCAAGGCCCTGCGCAAGGACGGCGAGGGGCAGCAGCGGCTGGACGCCGTTGCCGGCTGGCGCGAGGCGCATGGCCTGTTCAGCGCCCGCGAGCGGGCGGCGCTGGCCTGGGCCGAGGCGCTGACCCTGGTGGCCGACACGCGGCAGGTGCCGGACGCGATCTATGACGAGGTGAAGGCCCAGTTCGGCGACCGCGAGCTGGTCGACCTGACCCTCGCCATCTGCTCGATCAACAGCTGGAACCGCCTGGCCGTGGGCTTCGCCCGGGGGCCGGAGCCGGACGAGCAGAGCCGGAAGGCCGCCGCGGCCTGAGGGCCCGACCGCCGGTTCGGATCATCAAAGGGGGAGTTTCCGACATGTCCACGCGTCTCGATTGGGCCGCCGCGGCCCCTGGCGCGCTGAAGGCGCAGTACGGCGTGCACGTCTATCTGGAGAGCTGCGGCCTGCCCAAGTCCCTGCTGCTGCTGATCGATCTGCGCGTGTCGCAGATCAATGGCTGTGCCTTCTGCCTCGACATGCATGCCAGGAGCCTGCGCGAGGCGGGGGAGGGCCAGCAGCGGCTGGACTGCCTTGCCGGCTGGCGCGAGGCGCACGGCCTGTTCAGCGCCCGCGAGCAGGCGGCGTTGGCCTGGGCCGAGGCGCTGACCCTGGTCGCCGACGCGCGGCAGGTGCCGGATGCGATCTATGCGGCGGCGAAGGCGCAGTTCAGCGATCGCGAGCTGGTCGACCTGACGCTGGCCGTGGGCTCGATCAACAGCTGGAACCGGCTGGCGGTCGGCTTCGGCAAGGGGCCGGAGGCGGATGGCGCCAGCCGCGAGGCGGCCGCGGCCTGACATTCCGGCCGGCCTGCGGGCTCCGGCGGGCGGCTTGGGCCGCCCGTCGCTTTTTCACGCCGTGACATCCGGCTTGCCTCGACGGATTTTGCACTGCAGCATCCCGGATCCGGGACGATAGAGCCCGCACCGACCGGGGAGTGAACCGAGGTGAGCGTTTCCGCGCCGATCCGGCGCATCACGATCCCGCAGCTCCGCGCCCGCAAGGGGCAGGAGCCGATCGTGATGCTGACCGCCTACACCACGCCGGTGGCCCGGCTCCTGGACCCGCATGTCGACGCGCTGCTGGTCGGCGACAGCCTGGGCATGGTGGCGCACGGGCTGGACAGCACGGTCGGCGTCACGCTCGAGATGATGGCGCTGCACACCGCCGCGGTCCGCCGCGGCTCGGCCCGCGCCGCGATCGTCGCCGACCTGCCCTTCGGCAGCTACCAGGGCTCGCCGCGCGATGCTTTCGCCGCCTCCGCCCGGCTGATGGCCGAGGGCGCCTCCGCCGTGAAGCTGGAGGGCGGCGAGGAGATGGCGGAGACGGTGGCCTTCCTGGTCGTCCGCGGCATCCCGGTGATGGGCCATGTCGGCCTGCTGCCGCAATCGGTCAACGTGCTGGGCGGCTACAATGCCCGCGGCCGGTCGGGGGAGGAGGCGGCGCGCATCATGTCGGCCGCCAAGGCGATCGCCGCGGCCGGCGCCTTCTCGCTGGTGATCGAGGGCACGGTCGAGCCGCTGGCCCGCCGGATCACCGAGGAGGTGCCGGTCCCGACCATCGGCATCGGCGCCTCCGTGGCCTGCGACGGCCAGGTGCTGGTGGTCGACGACATGCTGGGCCTGACCGGCGCCGGCACGCCGCGCTTCGTCCGCCGCTACGCCGATCTCGAGGCCGCGATCACCGAGGCGGCGACGGGCTTCGCCGCCGATGTCCGCGCCCGGCGCTTCCCGGGCCCGGAGCATGTCTTCGCCGAGAAGAAGCCGTCATGACCGCCGACAGCAACCCCTCCTCCGGCCCCGTCATCGCCCGCAGCGTGGCCGAGCTGCGCGCCGCCGTCTCCGGCTGGCGCCGCGCCGGCGACCGCATCGGCCTGGTGCCGACCATGGGCGCGCTGCATGAGGGCCACCTGGCCCTGGCCGCGGCCCTGCGCCAGGCGGGAATGAGCCGGGTTCTGTTCAGCATCTTCGTCAACCCGACCCAATTCGCCCCGACCGAGGATTTCAGCCGCTATCCGCGACGCGAGGCCGAGGACCTGGCCAAGCTGGCCGCGATCGGCGCCGACCTGGCCTATCTGCCGGCGGTGGGGGAGATCTATCCGGACGGCTTCGCCTTCTCGGTCGTGCCGTCCGGCCCGATCGTCGCCGATCTCGAGGCGGCGGTGCGGCCCGGCCATTTCGCCGGGGTGGCGACGGTGGTGGCGAAGCTCTTGATCCAGGCGGCGCCGGACCTCGCCGCCTTCGGCGAGAAGGACTACCAGCAGCTGCTGGTGGTGCGCCGGCTGGTGCGCGACCTGGACCTGCCCTGCGAGATCCTGCCGGTGCCGACGGTGCGCGACCGTGACGGCCTGGCCCTGTCCTCCCGCAACGCCTATCTCGGCACGCCGCAGCTGGCGGTGGCCCGGCGGCTCAACCGCATCCTGGCGGAGATCGCCGCCGACCCGTCGCGGCTGGCCGCGGGGCCGGACCGGCTGCGCGACGCCGGCTTCGACGCGGTCGACTATCTGGTGCTGCGCGATGCTGAGACCCTGGCCGAGCCGGCGCCCGGCCGGCCGCGGCGGCTGATCGCCGCGGTCCGGCTCGGCGCCACGCGCCTGCTCGACAACCTGCCGGTCCCGTAGGACCGGGCTTACTTCGCCGGCGGCGTCTGGGTCTGGTCGGGTGTGCCGCCGGTCAGCGACGAGGGCGGTGCCGACAGCGGCTGGCGCTGGATCGGCTCGGCCGGGACCGCCGGCGGCGCCGGCTCGCCCTGCATGATCGGGCGGTCGATCGGGATCTCGTCCGAGCCGCAGGCGGCAAGGGTCAGGAGGGACAGGCCGGCGGCGGCCAGGATCAGGCGGGTCATGGGCACTCCCTCGATCGTTCCACGGGGCGCGCACTCTAGCCAGACGGGCCGGCCGAGGCGAGGGGGCACGCTGCCGCGCGATTGCGGCAGAAATTGGCAGGGCGAGCCCCAAAAACTGTCATGCCCGGGCTTGGCCCGGGCATGCAGAAGGTGTCGACGCTCTCTGGATTGCCGGGTCAAGCCCGGCAATGACAGGTGGGCGGATGGCTCAGGCGGCCGATTCCATCAGCTTCTTGGTGGTCTCGACCAGGCCCTTGACCGCGGCGACCGACTTGTCGAAGGCGGCCTTCTCGTCGGCGTTGAACTGGACCTCGACGATCCGTTCGACGCCGCCGGCGCCGATCACCACCGGCACGCCGATGTAGAAGTCGCTGACACCGTACTGGCCGGTCAGGTAGGCGGCGCAGGGCAGCACGCGCTTCTTGTCGCGCAGGTAGCTTTCGGCCATGGCGATGGCGGAGGAGGCGGGGGCGTAGAAGGCGCTGCCGGTCTTCAAGAGGCCGACGATCTCGGCGCCGCCGTCGCGGGTGCGCTGGATGATCTGGTCCAGCTTCTCCTGCGTGGTCCAGCCCATCTTCACCAGGTCCGGCAGCGGGATGCCGGCGACGGTGGAGTAGCGGGCCAGCGGCACCATGGTGTCGCCATGGCCGCCCAGCACGAAGGCGGTGACGTCCTCGACCGAGACCTTGAACTCCTCGGCCAGGAAATAGCGGAAGCGTGCCGAGTCGAGCACGCCGGCCATGCCGACCACCTTCTCCGGCTTCAGGCCGGAGACCTCGCGCAGCACGCCGACCATGGCGTCCAGCGGGTTGGTGATGCAGATGACGAAGGCGTTCGGGGCGTACTGCTTGATGCCGGCGCCGACCGCCTGCATGACCTTGGTGTTGACGCCGATCAGGTCGTCGCGGCTCATGCCCGGCTTGCGCGGCACGCCGGCGGTGACGATGACGACGTCGGCGCCGTCGATCGCCGAGTAGTCGCTGCCGCCCTTCAGCACGGCATCGAAGCCCTCGACCGGGGACGCCTCGGCGATGTCCAGCGCCTTGCCCTGCGGCACGCCGTCGACGACGTCGAACAGGGTGATGTCACCAAGCTCCTTGAGCCCGGCGAGAAGGGCGAGGGTACCACCGATCTGCCCGGCGCCGATGAGGGCGATCTTGTTGCGCGCCATGACGTGCCATCCTTCCGATGAGCAGCAGAAAAGACGGGCCCCGTCCTAGCGCGATTTCGCGGGTGCGGCAAGAACGGGTCGGCCCGTCGCGGGTTGATCCGGGCGAAGCGGTTGCCATCGGCGCGATGCGCCCCAGATCAGGTCCACCACA
>NZ_JANX01000147.1 GCF_000767795.1 Inquilinus limosus MP06
TGCGCGCCGTGCCGCAGGACCGGCTGCGCGCCGCCCGCTCGCTGGGCGCCACCCGGGCGCAGCTGCTGCGCCATGTCATCCTGCCGAACGCGCTGCCGGAGATCCTGACCGGGGTGCGCATCGGCCTGGGCGTCGGCTGGTCCACCCTGGTGGCGGCCGAGCTGGTCGCCGCCACCAGCGGCCTCGGCTTCATGATCCAGAGCGCGGCGCAGTTCCTGGTGACCGACGTGGTGGTGCTGGGCATCCTGGTGATCGCCGTCGTCGCCTTCCTGCTGGAATATCTGCTGCGCCTGCTGCAGCGCCGGCTGACGCCCTGGCACGGGCGCGGCTGATCCCCGTTCCCCCGAAAACCAAGAGATAACAGAGAGGCCCCGCCATGCCCGACAGCCTGTCGACCCTCCTCTCCGTCCAGCCCCTGAACCCGACCATCGGCGCCGTGGTGCGCGGCATCGACCTGGCGCAGCCGCTGGGCGACGCCACCATCGCCGCGATCAACCGCGCCTTGCTGCAGCACCATGTGCTGTTCTTCGAGGGGCAGGAGCTGACCCCGGCGGCGCAGCGCGATTTCGCCGCCCGCTTCGGCGCGCTGCACGTGCACCCGGTGTATCCGCATGTCAGGGAAGTGCCGGAAATCATCATCCTCGACACCCATCCAGACAACCAGCCGGACAACGACAACTGGCACACCGACGTCACCTTCATCGAGACGCCGCCGCTGGGCGCGGTGCTGGCCGCGAAGGAGCTGCCGCCCTCCGGCGGCGACACCAGCTGGTCCAGCAGCACCGCGGCGTTCGAGGCGCTGTCGGCGCCGTGGCAGGCCTTCCTGACCGGGCTGACCGCCCTGCACGACTTCGCCAAATCCTTCCCGCCGGAGCGGTTCAGCGCGCCGGAGGACCGCGAGCGTTGGCAGATCGCGCGCGACAAGAACCCGCCGGTGATCCACCCGGTGGTGCGCACCCATCCGGTGACCGGCCGCAAGGGCCTGTTCGTCAATGAGGGCTTCACCACCCGCATCACCGGCTTCTCGGCCAAGGAGAGCGACGCGGTGCTGCGCTTCCTGTTCGACCATGTGGCCAAGCCGGAATTCACCGTGCGCTGGCGCTGGAAGGCGGGCGACGTCGCCTTCTGGGACAACCGCTGCACCCAGCACTACGCCCTGGCCGACTACCTGCCGAACCGCCGGGTGATGCACCGGGCGACCATTCTCGGTGATCGACCGGTCTGATCCGGACGATAGGCCTGTCCCCCTGTCTTCCCTCTTCTATCATTGCCGGGCTTGACCCGGCAATCCAGGGGCCACCCAGAGCGTCTTCGACAGTCCTGGATGCCCGGGTCAAGCCCGGGCATGACAATAAGGGGAGGCCCGCCCGCTACCCCTTCACCGCCCCCTTGGCCAGGCCGGCGACGATGTGGCGCTGGGCCAGCAGGAAGAACACGATCGCCGGCGCCAGCGTCAGGGTGACGAAGGCCAGGATCTTGTTCCACTCGGTGGAATACTCGCCCTGGTAGTTCATGATCCCGAGCGGCCAGGGATACATCTCCGGCGTGTTGAACATGATCAGCGGCAGCAGGTAGCTGTTCCAGCTGGCGACCAGGGCGAACACCGCCACGGTCGCCAGGATCGGGCGCGACAGCGGCAGGGTGATCCGCAGGTAGAACTGGAAATAGCCGCAGCCATCGACCCGCGCCGCCTCCCACAGCTCGTGCGGCAGCTGGCGGAAGAAGCCGCGCAGCATCAGGATCGCCATGCCAAGGCCGAAGGCGACCTGCGGCAGAACCACGCCCCAATAGGTGTCGAGCAGGCCGAGGTCGCGGACCCGGATGAACAGCGGCAGCATCGCCGTCGCCGCCGGGAACATCAGCCCCAGCAGCATGTAGTTCAGCAGCATGCGGCTGCCGAAGAACACGACATGGGCGAAGATGAAGGCCGCCATCGACCCGACGATCAGCACCAGCCCGACGGTCAGGCCGGCGATGACGGCGGAGTTGAACAGCATCCGCCACAGCCGGGCCGAGCCCAGGATCTCCCAGTAGACCGGGCCGGCCCAGCTGTCCGGCAGGCCGAGCGGGTTGACCCGCAGCTCGCCCAGCGTCTTGAACCCGCCCAGGGCCGCCGCGACCAGCGGCACCAGCACGATGCCGGCGACGGCGAGCAGGACCAGGTATTGCGGCAGCAGGGAGGGGCGGAGCGTGGGCGCAGCCATGGGTCTTCCTAGTCTCCGCGCATCAGGGTGCGGCGATAGACGATCGAGAAGGTGACGCAGATCAGGAACAGCACCACGCCGACGGCGCTGCCGAAGCCGATCTCCATCCGCATCTGGCCGAAGGTGTAGAGATACGTGACCAGCGAGTGGGTGGCGTTGGACGGGCCGCCGCGGGTCAGCGCCATCACCATGTCGAACAGCTGCAGCGCCCCCACCACCGAGAAGAACACCGACAGGCGGATGGTCGGGAACAGCATCGGGATCTTGATCCGGCGCACGATCTGCCAGGGCGTGGCGCCGTCGATCCGGGCCGCGTCGATGATCTCGGACGGGATGCTCTGCAGGCCGGCGATGTAGATCATCATGTGGAAGCCGAAATACTTCCACACCACCAGCACCAGCACCGCCGCCATCGCCAGGGTGCGGTCGGCCAGGACGAAGGGCGCGTCGCTGCCGGCGCCGAACCAGCTCCAGATCAGCGCCACGGCGCCGTAGCGGCCATCGTAGAGGAACTGCCAGATCAGCCCGGTCGCGACTTCGGCCAGGATGTAGGGCAGGAAGAACACCATCCGGAACGCCACCCGGCCGCGCAGCTTCTCGGCCAGCAGCAGCGCCATGGCCAGGGCCAGCGGCAGTTGGATCGCCAGCGACACCGCGATGATCAGCCCGGTGTTGCTCAGCGCCGACCAGAAGGTGCGGTTGCGCAGCAGCAGCTCGAAGTTGCGGAGCCCGACGAAATCCTCCGGGCTGCCGTAGCCGTTCCATTTGAACAGGCTGTAGAAGCCGGCCTCGCCCATCGGCAGGATCACGAAGATGGTGAACAGGGCCAGCGCCGGCACCAGCATCAGCACCACCGGCGCCACCTGCGTCCGCAGCGCCGTGCGGCGGCGGCGGCGGATGGTGGCATGGTCGTGGGACAGGGCGGCGGCGGTCATCGCGTTGGCATCCCAAACGCCGGCACCAGATGAGTCCCCCCTCCCCTCGCGGGAGGGGGGTAGGGGGAGGGGGTTCCCTCAACCCGAGCCGGCCCCAAGGCAACCCGAGCCGGCCTCAAAGAGATCTGCCTCGCAGCCAGATGCGCTCCCGACCAAGCGCGCGCGGACGCGCGCAGACCCCTCCCCCTGCCCCCCTCCCGCAAGGGGAGGGGGGACAAGGAAAGGACCAGCCGCTCGTCTTGGGATTGGGAACGCATCGGCATCTCCCCGCTCACCGCATCTCCCAGGCTTCCTGGACCTGGGCGGCCGCGTCCTCCGGGTCGGTTCCGCCGGAAACGATGTCGGTGGTCACATCGTTCACCACCCGGCCGACATTGGCGCCCAGCATCTGGTCGTAGAACACCTGGAAATAGCCGGCCTTGGCGATGTTCTCCGCCATCTGCCGGAAATACGGGTTCTTCAGCTTCTCGGCCGTGCCCTTGTTCACCGGGATATAGATGCCGAGCTCGGCCGCCTTCTCCTGGTTCTCCTTGTTGGTCAGGAACTTCAGGAAGTCGACCGCCTCCGGCGGCGACCCCTTGGTCACCAGCCAGCCATTGACGCCGCCCAGCACGTCGGTCGGGGCGCCGGCGCCGCCGGCCACGGTCGGGAACGGGATCCAGCCGAGATCGGCGTCCGGGATGCCCTTGCCCGAGGCGCTGTTCTTCTTGGCGTTCAGGTAGTCCCAATTGCCCATCAGGTGCATCGCGGCCTTGCCGTCGCCGAAATATCCCGCGGCCTGCGGATTGGTCAGGCCGAGATAGCCGGGCTCGAACGGGTCCAGCGCCGCCAGGGCCTTCAGGCCCTCGCCGGCCTTGACGAAGACGGGGCCGTCGAAGCCGTCGCCCGACTGGTTGTAGGCGGCCTGGAACGCGTCCTTGCCGCCGATGCGCATGGCCAGCAGCGTCCAGTAGAAATGGATCGGCCATTTGTCGGCGCCGCCGGTCGCCAGCGGCACGATGCCGGCGGCCTTGATCGTCTTCACCGCCGCGAGCAGGTCGTCCCAGCTCTTGATGTCCTCGGCCTTCACCCCGGCCTTGGCCAGCAGCGGCTTGTTGAACCAGAAACCGACCTGCGAGGCCAGCACCGGCACGCCCCAGACATGGCCGTCGACGGTGAAGGCCTCGAGCGCGGCCGGGCTGATCCGGTCGGCCCATTCGCCCTTCACCGCATCGGTCAGGTCCTCGATCACCCCGGCCTTGATCTGGTCGCGCAGGACGCCGCCGCCCCAGCTGTAGATGATGTTCGGCCGGTCGGGCGACTGCAGCGTGGTCGGCAGCTTGGCCTTGTAGGCCTCGTTCTCGAGATACTGCATCTGGATGGTGACGCCGGGATGCGCCGCCTCGTAAGCCTTGGCGACGCTTTCCATCCAGGCCACCGTGTCCGGCGTGTTCTCGATGTGCAGCCATTTGATCGTGGCATCGGCCATCGCCGCGCCCGACAGGAGGCCAGCGGCGGCGAGGGCCGCAAGGCCCGACACGACACGTCTCATGGTGTTGTCCTCCCTGTTGCTTGATCCTTGCGCCGGCGGTCAGGCTTCCAGCCAGCGCACCTCCTCGGGCGTCAGCGCGATGTCGAGCGCCTGCAGCGAATCCTCCAGCTCCTCCAGCGTCAGCGGGCCGATCAGCGGCAGCACCGGGAAGTCCTGGTGCAGGCAATACGCCAGCGCCACCTGGTTCGCCGATTTGCCCCGCCTGGCGCCGAGCTCCGCCGCCCGGTCGCGGCGACGGAAATTCACCTCGCCGTACCAGCAGCGCACCAGCTCCGGATCCTGCTGCCGGTCGCGGCCGGCGCGGTCGGTGAAGAAGCCGCGGGCCTGGCTGGACCAGGCCAGGAGCGGCATCCGCCGCTGCCGCAACCAGGCCTTCCATTCATCGTCCGCCGCGGCGATGCAGCCGGGCCAGACCGGCTGGATCATCTCCGCCAGGCTGAAATTGTTGCTGACCGTGGCCGGCCCCGCCTTGCCGTTGGCCTTGGCATAGGCCGCCGCCTCGTCCAGCCGCTCGCGCGTCCAGTTCGACCCGCCCCAGGAGCCGATGCGTCCGGCCCGGATCTCGGCATCCAGCACGTCGACGAACTCGCCGACCGGGATGTCCGGGTTGTCGCGATGCATCAGGTAGAGGTCGAGCCGCCCGGTCTGCAGCCGGTCGAGCGATTCCGTCAGCTGGCGCGGGATCACGTCGGGGTAGCACAGCGGCGCATGGGCGCCCTTGCCGATCAGCACGATCTCGTCGCGCACGCCGCGGCTGGCCAGCCAGTGGCCCAGCACCCGGTCGGAGCCGCCGGCGCGGTAGATCCAGGCGGTGTCGAAGGTGTTGCCGCCGCGCTCGAAGAAGCGGTCGAACAGCATCCCGGCCTGGCTGATGTTCTCGACCCCGACCGCGCCGATCGCCAAGGCCGAGGCCGGGCGGGCGGCGCCGGGCAGGTCGATCCGGCGCATGGCCCCGGCCTTGAGCGGCCGGCCGTCGACCGGGGCGGTGCGGCGCGCCGGCGTCTCCAGCGCATATTCCAGGCCGATCGCGGCGCGCCAAGCGTCCATGGTCTTCAGGTTGCCCAGGCTGTCGGCCTGGCTCATGAAGGCCGCCTCGCGATGCCCGGCCGCCACCGCGTCGCCGACGGCGTCGGCCTCGAAGCTGTAGAGCCAGCCCGGCTCCTCAATCGCGACCGTCTCGGACGTGCCGTCGGCCCGGGTGACGACAATCGTGCTGCTGCCGCCTTCCTTGCCGCTGCAGAACCAGGGCGAGGCGATCTCGATCCGGCCCTCGGTGCCGAAGATCCGGACCACATTCTCCAGTGCCAGCGTCACGCCGGTCGCGACCTGGGCGACGATGCCGCCCGGGAACTCCAGCACCGCCGCGGTCCATTCGTCGACGCCGCTACGGCCGAGATGGCCTGCCCCCGTCACCTTCAGCGGGTCGAGGAACGGCTTGCCCAAGGCGGCGCCGGCGATCAGCCGCGCGATCGACACCGGATAGCCGCCGACATCGAGGATGCCGCCGCCCGCCAGGTCGTTGGCGAACAGCCGGTGGTCCGGGTTGAATTTCGCCGCGAAGCCGAAGCTGGCCTGGATCATCCGCACCTCGCCGACGGCACCGCCCGCCACCAGCTCGGCCAGCTTCCGGGTCTGCGGATGGGCGCGGTACATATAGGCCTCGGCCAGGAACACGCCGGCGCGTCGGGCCGCGTCGACCAGCGCCATGGCGTCATAGGCGTTCACCGCGATCGGCTTCTCGCACAGCACATGCTTGCCGGCCTCGGCGGCGCGGATGCCCCAATGCACATGGCCCGGATGCGGCGTGGCGATGTAGACCGCGTCGACCTCGGGGTCGGCCAGCAGCGCCTCGTAGCCGGCATGGATGCGGGCGCCGGGGAAGGCCTCGGCCAGCCCCGGCTTCGCCGCGTCGCGCGTGCCGATCGCCACCAGCCGCCCGGTGCGCGACTTGGCCACGCCGCCGGCGAAGGCCTGGGCGATCCGGCCCGGCCCGAGAATGCCCCAACGCAGCTTCGCTTCCGTACCCATGCCCGTCTTTCCGTTATTCGAGAATGCCATCAGCCCTTCATGCCGACCGGCCAGGCCGGCGCTGAAGCGGCGCGCATCGGGAAGAACATCACCACCGCGGGACCGCGACAACCGCCGTCATGGCGGAGACCTGGTCGCGGAGGAGGAGGCGCGTCTTGGCCATGCGGTTCTCCCTGATGCCGGGGTGCGGATGAACGGCATCGAATTTTTTTGGTTTACGAATTTATCAGACCGGCTAGGGTGGAGCCTGTCAAGACCGAAAAAATCGGATGATTGCCGGAGATTCGGAATAAAATGGCCGGACGGACGGGATGGAAGCGCTGAATCGAGACCGGGTGAGGCGGCTCGCCCCAGCCCGCGCCGGCCATCCGGCCATGGTGCATCGCACCATAAAATTCGGATCCTGACGGAATGAAGACGGCCGATCCGGAGCTGATGCGGGCGATCAACCGCTTCCACGTGCTGGATGTGGTACGGCGCTTCGGCCCGATCTCGCGGGTCGAGATCGTGCAGCGCACCGAGCTGGCGCCGGCCACCATCTCGGCCATCACCGGCGGGCTGATCGAGGAGAACCTGATCCTGGCCCGGGCGGTCGAGGGCGTCGGCACCGCCGCGCGCGGCCGGCCGCGGGTGATGCTGGAGCTGAACCGCCAGGCCGCCTTCGTCTGCGGCGTCAAGCTGGCGCCGCACCAGATCAGCATCGCCGTCACCGACTACATGGCCGATGTGGTGCAGACCCTGTCCCTCCCGATCCGCCTGGCCCGCCAGGCGCCGGAGGTGGTGGCCGACATCCTGGAGGACGGCATCCGCCGCTGCGTCGGCGACGCCGACCTGGCGCTGGACCGGCTGGGCGGCATCGGCATCGGCCTGCCGGGATTCATCGACGGCCGCAGCGGCCTGTGCGTGTGGACCCCGATCCTGGGCGCGCCGGACGTGCCGCTGGCCGGGATGGTGCGCCAGAGGCTGGGCGTGCCGACCACGGTCGAGAACGACGTCCATCTGGTCACCCTGGCCGAGCACTGGTTCGGCCATGGCCGGGACAGCGACAGCTTCGCCGTGGTGGCGGTGGAGGATTCGGTCGGGCTCGGCCTGTTCCTGAACGGCGACGTGCATCGCGGCGCCGCCGGCATGGGGACGGAGTTCGGCCACACCAAGATCGCGCCGGACGATGGCCTCCCCTGCCGCTGCGGCCAGCGCGGTTGCCTCGACGCCTATGTCTCCGACCACGGCATCGTCACCCGTGCCCGTGCCCTCTTGGGCGCCGAGGCTGGGGCGATCGCGCCCGACGACCCGCGCGCCATCGGCCGGCTGCGCGACATGGCGCGCGGCGGCCGGGCCGAGATCCGCGCGCTGTTCGAGCAGGCCGGCGCCATCCTGGGCTTCGCCGTCGGCAACCTGATCACGCTGCTAGGCCCGCCCAAGGTGATCGTGGCCGGCAGCGCCATCCAGGCCCGCGACCTGATGGAGCCGGCCCTCCTGGCCGCCATCGACCGCGTCGTGCCCGTGCCGATCCGGCGCGGCACCGAGATCATCCTGCATGAATGGAGCGACGACGCCTGGGCCCGCGGTGCGGCAAGCCTGGTGCTGCGGCAGCTCTACGAAGCGCCCTGGAACGGCCAGGGCATGCCCCGATAGCGGAGAGGACCATGAGCGACAGACCGGTCGGCGTCGGCATCATCGGCTGCGGCTTCATCAGCGGCGCCTATCTGAAGGCCGCGCCCAACTTCCCGATCCTGCGGGTCAAGGCCTGCGCCGACCTGAACCTGGAGGCGGCGCAGGCCAAGGCGGCGGAGTTCGGCATCGCCGCCCAGAGCATCGAGCAGCTGCTGGCCGACCCCGAGATCGAGATCGTGCTGAACCTGACCACGCCGCAGGCGCATGTGCCGGTCGGGCTGCAGGCGATCGCCGCCGGCAAGCATGTGCATGCCGAGAAGCCGCTGGCCGTCAGCGTCGCCGAGGGCCGCACCCTGGTGGAGGCCGCCAAGGCCAGGGGCGTTCGCGTCGGCAGCGCGCCCGACACGTTCCTCGGCGCCGGGCAGCAGACGGCGCGCGCCCTGATCGATGCCGGGCGGATCGGCCGACCGGTCGCCGGCACCGCCTTCATGATGGTGCCGGGGCATGAGCGCTGGCACCCGAACCCGGATTTCTACTACGCCAAGGGCGGCGGCCCGCTGTTCGACATGGGGCCCTACTACCTGACCACGCTGGTCAACATGCTGGGGCCGGTGGCGCGGGTGACCGGGACGGTGTCCGCCGCCTACGCCGAGCGCCGCATCGCCAGCGGCCCGCGCGCCGGCCAGACGGTGCCGGTCGGCACCCCGACCCACATCACCAGCACGCTGGCCTTCGCCTCCGGCGCCATGGTCACCATGGTGATGAGCTTCGACATCCCGGCCCATCGCCACGCGCCGATCGAGATCTATGGCGAGACGGCGTCGCTGAGCGTGCCCGACCCGAACACCTTCGGCGGCGAGGTGCTGGTGTCGGTCGACCGCACCGAGTGGAAGGCCGAGGCCACCGGCCACGCCTATGGCGACGGCAACTACCGCATCATCGGCGTGGCCGACCTGGCCCATGCTATCCGCGAGAACCGCCCGCACCGCGCCAATGCGGAGCTGGCCTTCCATGTGCTGGAGGTGATGGAGGCGGTGGAGCGGTCCGGCCATGAAGGCCGCACGATCGAGATCGAAAGCCGCTGCGAGCGGCCGGAACCGATGCCGGTGGAGCCCGCCTTCGGCCGGGCCGCCGCCTGAGAAAGGGAGAGGAAGCGATGACCAGGCAGGCGCTGATCGTCTGGGGCGGCTGGAACGGCCACACCCCCAAGGAATGCGCGGATGTGGTGGCCGGGATGCTGCGCGGCGACGGCTTCGAGGTGTTCGTCGAGGACACCACAGAGGCCTTCGCCGACCCGGCCCTGAAGGACATGCACCTGATCGTGCCGATCTACACCATGTCGACGATGGAGAAGGAGGAGGTCACCAACCTGACCGCCGCGGTCGAGAGCGGGGTCGGCCTGGCCGGCTTCCATGGCGGCATGTGCGATGCCTTCCGCAACGAGGTGGCCTACCAGTTCATGACCGGCGGCCAGTGGGTGGCCCATCCCGGCAACATCATCGACTACCGGGTGCGGGTGACCCGGCCGGACGACCCGGTGATGCAGGGGATCGGGGATTTCGACTACCGGTCCGAGCAGTACTACATGCATGTCGACCCGAACAACGAGGTGCTGGCCGAGACCACCTTCACCGGCGACCACGCGCCCTGGATCGCCGGCCACACCATGCCGGTGGTGTGGAAGCGCCGGCATGGCGCCGGCCGGGTGTTCTACAGCTCGCTCGGCCACCGGGTGGAGGAGTTCGAGAACAAGGCCATGAACACCATCCTGCATCGCGGCCTGCTGTGGGCGGCGCGGGAGGCTTGAACAGGAGGCCTGGGACAACCGCGCGCTTGCGTCCGTCACGGCAGACTCGGTAACACCGAGGACTGGTGCCACCACGACGCCGGACGAGCCGCTTGCCCGACGACGCCCATTCGCCCGAGCCGGACCACCCCGGCGCGCCTGAGCCCGCCGGGGCGGAACGCCGACGGCGCTTCTCCGAGGTGCTGCAGGACCTGGCCACGGAGGGCGGCGAGCGCATCGCCATCGCCGACATCCTGACCGCCTTCGGCGACCGGGCCTTCGGCGCGCTGATGCTGGTCTTCGCCGCGCCGAATGTCCTGCCGACGCCGCCGGGCACCTCCTCGGTCCTCGGCGCGCCGCTCCTGTTCATCACCTTCCAGCTGATGATCGGACGCCCGGTGCTGTGGCTGCCGCGGCTGATCACCCGGCGGTCGGTGGCGCGGGCCGATTTCGCCCGGCTGGTCGACCGCATGGTGCCCTGGCTGGCTAAGGCCGAGCGGCTGCTGCGGCCGCGCCTGTCGCTGCTGATCGGCCCGGTGCAGGACCGCTTCATCGGCGCCGCCTGCCTGCTGCTGGCCGTCATCCTGTTCCTGCCGATCCCGCTCGGCAACATCGTGCCGGCCCTGGCGATCTCGGCCTTCGCCATCGGCCTGGTCGAACGCGACGGCATCGCCGTCTCCGCCGGCTGGGCGGTCAGCGCCGGGGCAGTCGCGATCCTCGCCGCCGTCTCCGCCGCCCTCTGGGCCGCCCTGCGCGCATTCCTGGAGACGCTGCTGGGCGTCACGATCTGACGGTCCCAGGTTCCCATTCCATTTCATTGTCATCCTCGGGCTTGACCCAAGGATTCAGGGCTTTCAAGAGCCGCTCTCGGTGGCCCCTGGATTGCCGGGTCAAGCCCGGCAATGACAATGGAGAGGCGTGGAAAGGGCCCGAACGCCGGTCGAACCAATCACCCCGGCAGCTCGGCAACCTTACTGACCACCCGGATGCGCAGCTGGTCGCGCCGGCCGCGGATCACCACATGCTCGGCCCGGAAGGCCGAGAGGTCGGCGCCGGCCTGATCGAGCAGGTCCTGCGACACCACCAGCTCCGCCGCATAGCCCTTGCACAGCCCTTCCAGCCGGCTGGCAGTGTTGACCGTATCGCCCACCGCGGTCAGGCCCTTGACCCCGCCGTAGCCCATCTCGCCGACGATCGCCGGGCCGACATGCAGGCCGATGCCCATGCGCAGCGGCTCCTTCAGGTCCGAGGCCAGGGCCTCGTTCAGCTCGGCCAGCCGCGCCGCCATCCGCCGGGCGGCGTCCAGCGCCTGGCGGGCACCGGCGGCGCGCCCGGACTCGACCCCGAACAGCGCCATCACCCCGTCGCCGATGAACTTGTCGACCTGGCCGCCCGCCCCCTCGATCGCCTGGCCCATGGCGGCGAAGTACCGGTTCAGCAGGAACACCACGTCATAGGGCAGGCGATGCTCCGACAGCCGGGTGAAGCCGCGCAGGTCGGCGAACATCACCGCGATCTCGCGCTCCTGGCCGTGACGGTGGCCCGGCCCCTGGAAGCCGTCGCGGGCGGTCGCCGTCGGCGGCAGCAGCGGCGTCACCTCGAGATCCTGCAC
>NZ_JANX01000148.1 GCF_000767795.1 Inquilinus limosus MP06
GGGTTGTCGATGACGAGCACCCGAACCGACCAATCGATGACCGATCGTTCGGTCAATTTCCAGCCGACAGCTCCAGCGGCGCGAGCCCCCTCCCCCTACCCCCCTCCCGCGAGGGGAGGGGGGACCCAAAAGGCCCGTCCCACCCTCGCCCGCATCCCCCTGCTCCGCACCCTGCGGGACGGCAGCGGGTTCGACGTGGCGCTGGTGCTGTGCGCGGTCGGCTACCTGCTGGTCTTCGCCGCCTTCCCGCTGGTCTACACGCTGGTGATGTCGCTGCAGCAGGTCGACATGTTCTCGCTGGCATCCTTCGACCGGCCCTTCGCCGGGCTCGACAATTACCGCGACGTGTTCTCGCGGCCGGAGGCACTGCAGATCCTGAAGAACACCGTGCTGTTCGTGGTGCTGTCGATCACCTTCCAGCTGGGCATCGGCTTCGGCTTGGCGCTGTTCTTCCAGCAGCCCTTCCCCGGCGCGACCTATATCCGCGGCGTGTTCCTGGCCGGCTGGATCATGCCGGCGCTGGTGGTCGGCGCGATCTGGAAATGGATCCTCGCCGGCGATTTCGGCGTGCTGAACTACGCCCTGACCAGCCTGCACCTGACCGGCGGCAAGATCTTCTGGCTGTCGGACCCGGACGTCGCCCTGTTCGCGGTGATCATCGCCAATATCTGGCTGGGCATCCCGTTCAACATGATCCTGCTGTCGGTCGGCCTAGCGGCGATCCCGCGCGACCTGTACGAGGCGGCGGAGATCGACGGCGCCCGCGCCGGCCGGCGCTTCCTGCACATCACCCTGCCGATGATGCGGTCGACGCTCGGCGCGGTGGTGTCGCTGGGCATCATCTTCACGCTGCAGCAGTTCGACCTGATCGCGGCGCTGACCAAGGGCGGCCCGGCCAACGCGTCGAACGTCGCCCAGTACTGGTCCTGGCAGATGTCGTTCGAGACCTATGAGATCTCGGCCGGCAGCGTCGTCGCCGTGCTGATGATCGCCGTGGTGATCCTGGTCGCGGCGCTCTATGTCCGGTCGACCGAACGGGAGCACGCGGCATGACACGCCTGTCACGCCGCCTTGTCGGTGTGCGGCTCGATCGCGGCCAGCGTGTCGGCCAGCCGATCCCTCGTCGTCTCCAGGTCCCATTTCGACTGCATATTCATGAACCACTGCGGGTCCACGCCGAAGAAGCGGCCGAGCCGCAGGGCGATGTTGGCGGTGATGCCCTGTCGGCCGTGGCAGATCTCGTTGATCCGGCTGCGCGGCACGCCGATCGCCCTGGCCAGCGCATAGACGGACAGACCCATGGGATCGAGGAACTCCTCCTTCAGGATCTCCCCCGGATGGGGCAGCGGAATGTCGCGCGGCATGGTGAACGGTCCTCAGTGATAATCGACGAACTCGACGTCGTAGGCGTCGCCGTCGCGCCAGACGAAGCAGATCCGGAACTGGTCGTTGACCCGGATCGAGTGCTGGCCCTTGCGATCTCCCTTCAGGGCCTCCAGCCGGTTGCCGGGCGGCACGCGCAGATCGTCGAGCCGGGTCACGGTGTCGAGCAGGAACAGCTTCGCCACGGCGCGGCGGAGGCTGTCGGCCGGAACGCCCTTCACCGCGATGCCCCGGGCGATCTTCTCGGTCCGGGCGTTGGCGAAGGATTTGATCATCGATGCAGAAGCGTACAACTTTTTTGTACGCTCCGCAAGCTCGAGGGAGTCGAGCCATGAAGCCGGCGAAGCCCTTTATCCTGCTCGGCCTGGCGCTGGTGTTCGCCGCGATCTACCTGTTCCCCCTGTACTGGATGTATGTCACGGCCCTGAAGTCCAGCAGCGAGATCTTCGCCTTCCCGCCGAGCTTCTGGCCGACCGACCCGCAATGGCAGTTCGGCCGGATCTTCGCCGAGCATGCGATGGACCGGTACCTGTGGAACTCGCTGCTGATCGCGGTCGGCACCACGGTGGTCGCGACGCTGATCGGCACCGGCGCCGCCTATGCCCTGTCGCGGCACCGCAACGCCTGGACCGCGGTGGCGCTGTTCCTGGTGCTGATGCTGCAGGTGCTGCCGCCGTCGCTGATGGTCACGCCGATCTTCGTCGCCTTCAGCCAGGTCGGCCTCTTGGAGACGCCGCGCGCCGCCGTGGTGCTGGCCCAGACCGCCAAGGTGCTGCCGCTCTACATCGTGCTGTGCCGGTCGACCTTCCTGCAGGTGCCGCGCGAGCTGGAGGATGCGGCGCGGGTGGACGGCGCCTCGCGCATCGGCGCCTTCCTGCGGATCATGATCCCCCTCGCCCGCAACGGCATCCTGGTGGTGTCGGTGCTGATCTTCCTGCAGTCCTTCGGCGAATACGTCTATTCGCGGTCGCTGATCGCGGCGGAGACCCTGCAGACCGCGACGGTCGGCCTGTCCTCCTTCATGGGCCCGAACACCAATGACTGGGGCGGGATCATGACCTATGCCGCGATCTATGTGACGCCGATCCTGATCGTCTTCGCCCTGCTGCAGCGCCGGATCGTCAGCGGGTTGACGGCGGGAGCGCTGAAGTAGGATCAGGCGGGCCGCGGCCGCAGCGACCGCCGCAGCCCGGCCAGCAGGACCAGCGCCCAGATCGCCACCGCCAGCACCCCGAGCGTGCCGGCGATCGGCCGCTCGAAGAAGGCCAGCAGGCTGCCGTCGGCCTTGATCATCGAGGTGAAGAAATGGTCCTCGAGCATCGGCCCGAGGATCAGGCCCAGGATCAGCGGCGCCACCGGGAAGCCGTTCTCCTCCATGACGAAGCCGATCACGCCGAACACCAGGATCACCAGCACGCCGAGCAGCGAGTTCTCGATGGCGAAGGCGCCGACGATGCAGAACATCAGGATCAGCGGGCTCAGCAGGCTGCGCGGCAGCAGCAGGATCTGCCGGGCCGCCCGGATGGTGGCGAGGCCCAGCGGGATCATCACGATGTTCGCCAGAATGAAGATCAGGAAGATGGCGTACATCTGCGGCGCCTGCTCGAGGAACAGCGTCGGCCCCGGGTTCAGTCCCTTCAGGTACAGGACGCCGATGGCGATCGCGGTGATCGAATCCCCGGGGATGCCGAAGACCAGCGCCGGCACCCAGGCGCCGGCCAGGGCCGAGTTGTTGGCCGAGCCGCTTTCGATGATGCCCTCGACATGGCCGGTGCCGAACTTCTCCGGCGTCTTCGAGAAGCGCTTGGACACGGCATAGGACATCCAGGCGGCGATGTCCGCCCCGGCGCCCGGAAGGATGCCGATCACCGTGCCCAGCACGCTGCCGCGCAGGAAGCTCTTCGGATAGGTGAAGAGCAGCTTCAGCTGGCCGGCCAGCACGTTGCCCGTCGGCTGGCGCGCCACCTCGACCGGCTGGCGCACGGCCAGGACGGCGCGCATCACCTCCGAGACCGCGAACAGGCCGACCATGACGTTGATGGCGTTGATGCCGCCCATCAGGTCGACGCTGCCGAAGGTGAAGCGCGGCACCCCGGCCGGGTTCTGCAGCCCGATGCAGGAGATGAACAGGCCCAGCAGCAGCGCCGCGATGCCCTTCGTCACCCGGGCGCCGGAGATGAAGACGGCGCAGGACAGGCCCAGCAGCACCAGCCAGAAATACTCGAAGGAGCTGAAGTTCAGCGCGAAATCGGCCAGGGCCGGCGCTGCCACGATCAGCACCGCCGTGCCGAACAGCCCGCCGAGCGCGGAGAAGAACAGCCCGGAGCCGAGCGCCGTCTCCGCCTGTCCTTTGCGGGTCATGGCATAGGCTTCGTCGGTATAGGCGGCCGAGGCCGGGGTGCCGGGCATGCGCAGCAGGCAGCCCGGAATGTCGCCGGAGAAGATCGCCATCGCCGTGGCGGTGACGATCGCCGCCACGGCCGGGATCGGCGGCATGAAGAAGGTGACCGGAATCAGCAGCGCGGTTGCCATGGTCGCGGTCAGCCCCGGGATGGCGCCGACCAGCATGCCATAGACGGCGGAGCCGGCGATCACCGCCAGGACATAGGGGTCGAGGACCAGTTCGAAGGCCAGCAGCAGATCGGTCATCGCATCATCCCAGGAGCAGGCCCAGCCAGCCGCGGGGCAGCGGCACGCGCAGCCCCTGGGCGAAGCCGAGATAGAGGCCGACGGCCATCACCGCGGCGAAAACCGCCGCCGTCGCCAGCCGGGCGCCAAGCGTCGCCGCCAGCACCAGCAGGATCGCGAAGGTCACCGGCACGAAGCCGATGGTGTCGGCCGCCACGATATAGATGGCCGGCGCCGCGAGGGTCAGGGCCAGGTCGCGCCAGCAGCGCGGCGACCGCGCCCAGTCGCCGAGGCTGAGCGCCGGGCTGCGCTGGCGCAGCCCGGACAGGATCAGCGGCAGGGCGGTGACCGCCAGCGCCACTCCGATGACGAGCGGGAACGACCCCGCCCCGAAGGCCTGGCCCGGCATGGGCGGATGCCCGGCCGCGGCCCAGGCGATGGCGATGCCGGCCAGCAGCAGGACGGCACCGAAGAACGCATCGTTGAAGCGCACGGGATGGCTACTGCTTGGCGAGGCCGGTGGCCTTCATCACCTCGCCGAGCGCGTCGTTCGAGGCCTTCATATAGGCCGCGAACTCGTCGCCCAGCGCCACCTTGGTGCCGAAGCCGCGGGACTTGACCATCTCCTGGTACTCGGCGCTCTGGACGATCCGACCGATGGTCTCGGTCAGCTTCTTCGACACGTCCTCCGGCATGCCCTTGGGCCCGCCGACGCCGCGCCAGGCGCCCATGGTCCAGCCGCTGCCGGTCACGCTCTTCAGCGTCGGCACGTTCGGGTAGAGGGCGCTCGGCTCCGCATCCATGATCGCCAGCGCCTTGACCTTGCCGGCGTCGATCAACGAGCGCGCCTCCGGCAGCGACACCGGGGTCAGGTCGACGCCGCCGGCGACCAGGTCCTGCAGCCCCGGCGCCGCCCCCTGGCTGGGCACCCAGGTCACCGCCGCGGGGTCCAGCCCGGCGTCGCGCAGCATGCCGGCCAGCGCCAGGTGCCAGATGCCGCCCTGGCCCGTGCCGGAGGCCTTGAACTTGCCGGGATTGGCCTTGATCGCCTCCAGCAGCGCCTTGACGTCGGCATGCGGCGAGTCGGCCGCCACCTCGACCGCCGCCGGATCGGCGTTGACCAGGGCCAGCGGCGTGTAGCTCTCCCAGGTCAGGTCGGTCAGGCCCTGCCAGTGCATCATGTTGATCTCGACCGTCAGCGTGCCGATGGTGTAGCCGTCGGCCGCGGCGGTCGCGATCGCGGTGTGGCCGACCACGCCGCTGCCGCCGGTGCGGTTCACGACATTGACCGGCTGCCCCAGCTCCTTCTCCAGGAAGGAGGCGAGGATGCGGGAGACGGCGTCGGTGCCACCGCCGGCCGCCCAGGGCACGATGTAGGTGATCGGCCGCTCCGGCCATTCGGCCTGGGCGGCGGGTGCCGCCACGGCGGCCAGCACGACGCCGGCCAGGCCGGCGATCACGGTCTTGAGCATGGTTTCCCCCTTCTGTTTGGAATCGATCTGGTACGTCCCGGTCTTGATGCCGGGTTCAGCGCAGCGCGCCGTTCAGTAGCCGCCGCCCTTGGTCCCCTTTCCCGCGCCTTCGCGATAGGCCTTATACGCGGCCACCGAATCCGAGGCCGCCTGGCGCAGATAGGGCACGTCGCCGCCGCCGGTGACCATCCGGTAGCCACGGTCGAACAGCTCGGCCCAGGTGGAGGCGGAGCTCGGCACGGTGCCGAGCGGCGTGCCGGTGGGCCGCACCGCGTCCTCGATCTGCTTCACCAGATCCTGTACCCGCGGGTCGTGCAGCTGCTCCAGGAGACCGATCGAGCCGCCGAGGTCGTTGACGCCGATGAACACCATGTCGATGCCGTCGACCCTGGCGATCGCCGCCGCCTCGGGCACCGCGTCCTTGGATTCGATCTGGGCCAGCAGCAGCAGGTTGTCGTTGGCCTTGCGCATGTAGTCCGGCTCGAAGCCATAGGTCGAGGCGCGCACCGCGCCGGCGGCATAGCCGCGGCGGCCGGCCGGCGGGTAGCGGCAGGCGCGGACCAGCGCCTCGGCCTCGGCCGCGCTCTCGATCATCGGCACCATCAGGCTGTCGGCGCCGGCATCCAGCACCCGCTTCAGCCAGACCGGATCATGCGCCGGCACCCGCACCACCGCCGGGGTGTCGGAGGCCTGCACCGCGCGCAGCAGGCCGATGGTGTCGTCGATGCCGCCGGGCCCGTGCTCGGTGTCCAGGATGACGAAGTCGAAGCCGGCATGGGCCATGATCTCCGCCACGGTGGGCGAGCCGCTGCCGACCCAGGCGCCGAACAGCTGGTCGCCGCGGCGCAGCCGTTCCTTCAGCCGGTTGGGGCGAAACATTCCGGGACGATCCTCCTATGGTTGAGAGGAGTGTACGCATCCAGCGTTATGTCCGACAACAGGCCAGCATGGCCGCCCCGATCATCCGCCGGTTTTCCCGGCGCCGCTCCGCCCCTATATTCTGCCCGCCATGAATTCACTCGGTTTCGACAAGCCCCCGGCCGCGACGCGGGTCGTGGTCGCCATGTCCGGCGGCGTGGACAGCTCCGTCGTCGCGGCCCAGCTTGCCGAGCAGGGCTACGACGTGGTCGGCATCACGCTGCAGCTCTACGACCACGGCATCGCCATCCAGCGGAAGGGCGCCTGCTGCGCCGGGGCCGACATCTACGACGCCCGCACCGTGGCCGACCGCATCGGCTTCCCGCATTACGTGCTGGATTACGAGAGCCGCTTCGGCCAGGCGGTGATGGATGATTTCGCCGACAGCTACCTGCGCGGCGAGACTCCGATCCCCTGCATCCGCTGCAACCAGAAGGTCAAGTTCCGCGACCTGATGGAGACCGCGCGCGACCTCGGCGCCGACTGCCTCGCGACCGGGCACTATGTCCGTCGGGTCGAAGGCCCGCAGGGGCCGGAGCTGCACCGCGCCGTCGACCCGGCCAAGGACCAGAGCTACTTCCTGTTCGCGACCACGCCCGAGCAGCTGGCCTTCCTGCGCTTCCCGCTGGGCGGCAACAGCAAGGCCGAGACCCGGGCCGAGGCGGCGCGGCTGGGGCTGGTCGTGGCCGACAAGCCGGACAGCCAGGACATCTGCTTCGTGCCCGAGGGCCGCTATGGCGAGGTGGTGGCGCGGCTGCGCCCCGGCGCGGTCGGCCCCGGCGAGATCGTGCATCTCGACGGCACCGTGCTGGGCCGGCACCAGGGCATCGTCCACTACACCATCGGCCAGCGGAAGGGCCTGGGCATCGGCGGCCGCAAGTCCAACGACGACCCGCTCTACGTCGTCCGGCTCGACCCCGAGGCGCGCCGCGTCATCGTCGGCCCCTGGTCGGCGCTGGCGCGGCACAGCGTCGCCCTGACCGAGCTGAACTGGCTGGACCGGGCGCCGGGCCCGGAGGGACGGATGGTCGAGGCCAAGCTGCGCTCCGCCCAGTCGCCGGTGCCGGCGACGGTGCGGCTGACCGGCGCGGGAGAGGCGGTGCTGGAGCTGCATGCGCCGCAGCACGGGGTGGCGCCGGGACAGGCCGCCGTGCTTTATGACGGCGACCGCGTGCTCGGCGGCGGCTTCATCGCCCGGGCCGAGCGCGCCGCCGCCTGATCGACCGTTTCGCGGACAGAAAGGACCTTTTGCCCATGTCGCTCGACGCTCTCGCCGAAGCCGTGCGCGGCCGCGCTGCCGGCGGCCCCGCGCTCGACGCCCGCGTCAAGTTCGACCTCGGCGCCGACGGCTTCATCGTGCTCGACGGCACCGGCCCCGCACCCGCGGTGTCGATCGGCGACGCCCCGGCCGACGTGACCCTGACGATGAAGGCGGAGACACTGCGGCGGATGGTCGACGGGTCGCTGAGCCCGACCATGGCCTACATGACCGGCAAGATCAAAGCCAACGGCTCGCTGAGCGTGGGCATGAAGCTGGCGGCGCTGCTGGACGATTGAGCAGCCGACGGAGGTCTGCTCCTCCGCTTTCCCTTTCCTGTCATTGCCGGGCTTGACCCGGCAATCCAGGAGCCGCCCGAGCGGCATCGACATTCCCTGGATGCCCGGGTCAAGCCCGGGCATGACAGTTGGAGGAGGCGATCCTCACCCCACGATATTTCGACGGAGGCCGCAGCGTCCGCGCGCGACAAGG
Organism: Inquilinus limosus MP06; assembly: GCF_000767795.1. Classification (GTDB taxonomy): domain Bacteria; phylum Pseudomonadota; class Alphaproteobacteria; order DSM-16000; family Inquilinaceae; genus Inquilinus; species Inquilinus limosus_E. Next base: position 8,152 of record NZ_JANX01000148.1, read on the forward strand.
GCCCGCGCGCCGGGCATGGTCGGGGCACCCATCGAGGAGCCTCCCATGTCCGCCCATCGCCCGCCGGTCACCGACTATCTGCTGCTGGCGCTGCTGGCCACCGTCTGGGGCGCGTCCTACAGCTTCATCAAGCTCGGCGTCGCCACCATCCCGCCGGTGACGCTGATCGCGGCGCGCACCCTGATCGCCGGCGGCATCCTGCTGCTGGTGCTGCGGCTGCGCGGCATCCGCATGCCGGCGGACGGCCGCACCTGGCGGCTGTTCGCGGTGCAGGCGCTGGTCAACAGCACCATCCCCTTCGTCATGATCGCCTGGGCCGAGACCGAGGTGGATGCCGGGCTGGCGGCGATCCTGAACTCGACCTCGCCGATCTTCACCTTCCTGTTCACCTGGGCGATCACCCGGCATGAGGCGGTGAGCGGCCGCAAGCTGTTCGGCGTCGCCGCCGGGGTCGCCGGCATCACCCTGGTGATCGGCCTCGACGCCCTGTCCGGCGCCGGCCGGCAGATGCTGCCGCAGCTGGCGATCGTGGCGGCCACCGTGTGCTACGGCATCGCCGCCATCTTCGGCCGCAACTTCAAGGGGCTGGACCCGATGGTGCCGGCCGCCGGGTCGATGCTGTCCGGCGCCGCCATGCTGATCCCGCTGAGCCTGGTGCTGGACCGGCCCTGGACGCTGGCGCCCTCCGCCGCCTCGCTCGGCGCGCTGGCCGGGCTGGCCGTGGTCTCCACCGCCCTCGCCTTCGTGCTCTATTTCCGGCTGATCGCCTCGCTCGGCTCGGTTGCCACCATGGCGCAGGCCTATCTGCGGGTGCCGGTCGGCGTGGCCATCGGCGTCCTGGCCCTGGGCGAGACGCCGGCGCCGACCGCGCTGTACGGGCTGGTCCTGGTGGTGATCGGCGTCGCCGCCATGACCCTGCCCGGCCGGGCGCGGAAGGCACAGGCCGCATAGGCCGGGCCGGATGTCGCGCATCTTCGCGCATTGCCTCTCCCGCCGGACGCGGGAGAGGCAACTAGCTCTAGCTCGCCGGCGTCCCGGCCACCACCGCGGTCGGGTCCTTGACCTGCAGCACCCGGGCGGCCACCGCCTTCACCTGGGCCGGGGTCACCGCCTCGATCAGGCCGGGATACTTGTCGATGAAGTCGCGGCCGCGGCCGGCGAGCTGCAGCGACAGGACGTAGGACGCCAGCGCGTCATGCGAGGCGAAGCCCAGCGGGTAGCTGCCGACCAGGTAACTCTTCGCCTCCGCCACCTCCTGGTCGGTCGGGCCGTCCTTGGCCAGCCGCGCGATCTCGTCCTGGATCACCGACAGGCTCTCCCCCGCCTTGTCGGCCCGGGTGCCGGCGGTGATCAGCAGCAGGCCGGCGTGCTGGAACTGCAGGGTGTTGCTGTCGACCGAATAGGCCAGGCCGCGCTGCTCGCGCACCGCGCGGTACAGCCGTGAGGTGAAGGTCGATCCGCCAAGGATGTGGTTCATCACGATCGCCGGGAAATAGTCCGGGTCGTCGCGCCGCGGCGAGGGGAAGCCGAGCTGGATCGACGCTTGCGACACCGCCATCGGCACCGTCGCGGTGCCGGTGGCGGCGGGGACGATGTCCGGCACCGGAATCAGCTCGCCCTTCGCCGGCAGGCCGCCGAAGACGCGGTCCAGCGCCGGCCCCAGCGTGGCGGCGTCGATGTCGCCGACCACGGCCAGGCGCAGCCCGTCGCGAGCGAACATCCGGCGCCGCAGCTCCTGCAGGTCGGCGGTGCCGATGGCGGCGACGCTCTCCTTGGTGCCGATCGACGGCCGGCCGTAGGGATGGCCGGGGAAGGCGGCGGCGGACCAGCGGTCGTCGGCGATGGTGCCGGGGTCATTCTCCTGGAAGTTCAGCTCGGCCAGGCGGCCGGCCTTGATCCGGTCCAGGTCGCCCTGCGCCAGCTTCGGCTCGGCCAGGGCCAGGCGCAGCAGCTCGAAGGCGGCGTCGCGCTCGGTGGTCAGCGTCTTCAGCCGGCCGCCATTGTAGTCCTGCGAGGTGGAGAAGCCGAGCTGGATCGAGCGGTCGGCCAGGGCGGCCTTGAAGCCGGGCGCATCATAGGGCCCGGCGCCCTCGGTCAGCATCTCGCTGAGCAGCGAGGCCAGGCCGGCCTTGCCCTCCGGGTCCTGGGCGGCGCCGCCGTCGAAGGAGAAGGAGACGGTGACGGCCGGCACGGTGTGGTCCTCGACCAGCCAGGCCTCGATGCCGCCGGGGCTGACCACGCGGTCGATCGTGGTGGCGGCGGCGGGCAGGGTGGCGGCGGCGAGCAGCAGGCCAGCCCCGGCGAGGGCGGCGCGCAGCGGGGAAAGCATCGCGTTCATCGGTGTCCTCGCGCGGTCAGGGCTGCTTGGCCTGGGTCGCATCCGCCGGCCGGGTCAGATATCCGGTGACGGAGCGCTGCGGCTGCAGATAAGTCTGCGCGGCCTTCTGCACATCGGCGGCCTTCACCGCAGCGATGGTGCCGGGCCAGTCCTGCACGTCGCCGACGCTGCGGCCCAGCGCCGCCGCCTCGCCGAAGGCCCGGGCCAGCGCGCCCGGATCGTCCTGGCCGTAGATGGCGCCGGCCAGCAGGCGGCGCTTGGCGCGCGCCAGCTCCTCCTCCGGCACCGGCTGGTCGCGCACCTCGGCCAGCACCGCATCCATCGCCGCCTCGAGATCCGGCAGGGTGACATCGCCGCGCGGCACGGCGTAGACGGCGAAGGGGCTGTAGTCGAGCGCGTCCGGGTCGTAGCCGGCGCCGGCCATGGCGGCCTTGCCCTGCCCGGTCACCAGGGCGCGGTACAGCCGCCCGGTCTCGCCGCTCAGCACAGCCGACAACACCTGCAGCGCCGCCGCCTCGCCCGGCGCCGCGGTCACCACCGACGGCGCCAGATAGTTGCGGCGCAGATAGGGCTGGCCGGCGCGGGCATCGGTCAGCTCCAGCCGGCGCGGGGCGATCGGCTCGGGCTCCTTCGGGCGCACGCGCGGCGGCGGGTCGGCCCGGCGCTTGACCGGCCCGTAGATCTCCTCGGCCTGCGCCTTCACCGCGGCGGGGTCGACGTCGCCGGCAATGATCACCGTGGCGTTGTTCGGGGTGTAGAAGCGGTCATAGAAGGCCAGCGCGGTCTCGCGGTTCAGCGCCTCGATCTCCGACGGCCAGCCTATCACCGGCGCGCGGTACGGGTGGTTGAGATAGAGCACGGCGTTCATCACCTCGCCCAGGCGCGACGACGGCTCGTTCTCGATCCGCATCCGCCGCTCCTCCAGCACCACGTCGCGCTCGGCGTTGACCCGCTTCTCCTCGAGCACCAGGTTCTGCATCCGGTCGGCCTCGTAGCGCATCACCAGCGGCAGGTTCTGCTTGGCCACGGACTGGTAGTAGGCGGTGTAGTCGGCGGTGGTGAAGGCGTTCTCGACCCCGCCGATCGCCGCCAGCTCCTGCGAATAGCCCTGCGGGTGGATGTGGTGCCGTGGAACATCAGGTGTTCC
>NZ_JANX01000149.1 GCF_000767795.1 Inquilinus limosus MP06
TCTCGCGCTTCGGCGTGATGTTCTTCGACGACCCGGCCGGCGCGTTCGCCAACCTGCACGGCGCGCTGAAGCCGGGCGGCCGCCTGGCCTTCGTGTGCTGGCGTGCCATGGCCGAGAACGGCTGGGCGACCGTGCCGCTGGCCGCGGCGCTGCCGCACCTGCCGCCGCTGCCGCCCCCGGTTCCCGGCGCGCCGGGGGCCTTCGCTTTCGCCGATCCCGACCGGGTCCGCGACATCCTCGGCCGCGCCGGCTTCTCCGGCATCGGGGTCGTTCCCTTCGATACCAGAGCCGGGGTCGGCGACCTCGACCAGACGGTCACGCTGATGCTGCGCAGCGGGCCGGTCGGCGGGGTGCTGCGCGAGCACGAGGACAGGCGGGATGCCGTCGCCGAGGCCGTGCGCCGCGCGCTGGCGCCGCACCAGACGGCGAACGGCGTGCAACTGGACGCCGCCGCCTGGATCGTCACCGCCACGGCCTGATCCGCTCCGCCGAGGGAAGTTCGGTTTGAGGCGCGGGCCGCCCTCGTGCTACAGCGCTTTGTCAGTTCTGTCAGTCAGTGCTGACTGACAGAAGATACACTTCCGACAAGCAGTCGACGCTCATGACCGGATTCCGCTCCGACTTCCTGCGCACCCTCGAGGCGCGCGGCTTCATCCATCAGGCGACGGATGCCGAGGGCCTGGACGCCCTGGCGGCGAAGGACGGGCTTACGGCCTATATCGGCTACGACGCCACGGCGGACAGCTTGCATGTCGGGCATCTGGTGCAGATCATGATGCTGCGCTGGCTGCAGAAGACCGGCGGCCGGCCGATCGCGCTGATGGGCGGCGGCACCACCAAGATCGGCGACCCGTCCTTCCGCGACGACGCGCGGCCGCTGCTCGACAACGCCACGATCGACGCCAACATCGCCTCGATCCGGCGGGTGTTCTCGCGTTTCCTCGATTTCGAGGCCGGCGCGATCATGGCCAACAACGCCGACTGGCTGGACGAGCTGGCCTACATCCCGTTCCTGCGCGAGGTCGGGCGGCACTTCACCATCAACCGCATGCTGAGCTTCGATTCGGTGAAGCTGCGGCTGGACCGCGAGCAGCCGCTGACCTTCCTCGAATTCAACTACATGATCCTGCAGGGCTACGACTTCCTGGAGCTGGCGCGCCGCCACGACTGCGTGCTGCAGATGGGCGGGTCGGACCAGTGGGGCAACATCGTCAACGGCATCGACCTGGCGCGCCGCATCGCCCAGCGCGAGCTGTACGGCCTGACCTCGCCGCTGCTCACCACCTCCTCCGGCGCCAAGATGGGCAAGACCGCGGCCGGCGCCGTCTGGCTGAACGAGGAGCGGCTGCCGGTCTACGACTACTGGCAGTACTGGCGGAACACCGAGGACGCCGATGTCGGCCGGTTCCTGAAGCTGTTCACCGAGCTGCCGCTGGAGGAGATCGACCGGCTGGCGGCGCTGGGCGGGGCCGAGATCAACGACGCCAAGAAGATCCTGGCGACCGAGGCCACCGCCCTGGTGCATGGCCGGGAGAAGGCGGAAGCCGCGGCCGAGACTGCGCGCCAGGCCTTTGAGCAGGGCGTGTCGGCCGAAGGCCTGCCCTCGATCGAGGTGCCGCAGGCCGAGCTGGCGGCCGGCATCCAGGCCTTCCGCCTGTTCGCCCGCGCCGGCCTCGCCGCGTCGAACGGCGAGGCCCGGCGGCTGATCCAGGGTGGCGGCGGCCGCGTCAACGACGCGGCGATCGCCGACCCGGAGCAGGTGATCGGCGACCGCGACATCGGCGCCGACGGCGTGATCAAGCTGTCCGCCGGCCGCAAGAAGCACGCGCTGGTGCGCCCGGCCTGACGCTGCAGTGACGCCAAACTGACCCCACTAATACATCGTTAGTGGGGTCAAAATGCATCCATTGCGGCCGCCCGGTCGACGGCGCAGCATTCTCCCCTGAGTCTCGCGTCCCAAGCCGGCGCAGCCATAGGACAACAGGAGGGGCATGATGATCCGGCATGCAGTGGCATCGTTGGCGCTGGCGGCCTGCGCCCTGGGCCCGATGACGGCCGGGGCCGCCTCCCCGCCCGCGGTCGAGGCGCCGGACGGCATGGTGGTGTCGTCGCAGCACCTCGCCTCCGACGCCGGGGCCGAGATCCTGCGGGCCGGCGGCAACGCCGTCGACGCCGCGGTCGCCACCGGCTTCGCCCAGGCGGTGACCAATCCCTGCTGCGCCAATATCGGCGGCGGCGGCTTCATGGTCATCCACCTGGCCAAGGAAAACCGCGACACCTTCATCAACTTCCGCGAGACCGCGCCGGCGGCAGCGACCAAGACGATGTATCTCGACGCCGCCGGCAACCCGGTCAAGGGCGCCAGCCTGTACGGCTATCTCGCCGTCGGCGTGCCGGGCAGCGTGCTGGGGCTGGACACCGCCCTGGCGAAATACGGCAGCATGACGCGCGAGCAGGTGATGGCCCCTGCCATCAGGCTGGCGCGCGAGGGCTTCGTCCTGACCCGCGGCGACACCGACATCCTCGATGCCGGGGCCAAGCTTCTGCAGCAGGACCCGGTGGCGGCGAAGATCTTCTTCCGCCCCGACGGCTCGGCCCTGCAGCCCGGCGACAGGCTGGTGCAGGCCGACCTGGCCGACACGCTGGAGGCCATCGCCAAGGGCGGGCCGGACGCCTTCTACAAGGGCGCGATCGCGCAGAAGGTCGCGGCGGCGATGCAGGCCAATGGCGGCGTCATGACCGCCGACGACTTCGCCGCCTACACCGTCACCGAGACGGCGCCGGTCACCTGCAGCTATCGCGGCTACGTCGTCGTGTCCTCGCCGCCGCCCTCCTCCGGCGGCACCACGATGTGCGAGATCCTGAACATCCTGGAGGGCTATGACCTGAAGGCGCTGGGCTGGCATTCCGCCGCCGGGGTGCATCTGATGGTCGAGGCGATGCGCCACGCCTATATGGACCGCAACACCTATCTCGGCGACCCGGCCTTCGTGCGGAACCCGCTGGACCGGCTGCTGAGCAAGGACTACGCGGCCGAGATCCGCAGCAAGATCCTGCCGGACAAGGCGACGCCGTCGAAGGAGGTGCAGCCCGGCGTGCCGCCGCATGAGAAGACCGAGACCACCCACTATTCCGTCGTCGACAAGGCCGGCAATGCCGTGTCGGTGACCTACACCATCAACGGGCTGTTCGGCGCCGGGGTGATCGCGCCCGGCACCGGCTTCCTCTTGAACGACGAGATGGACGACTTCACGGTCAAGCCCGGTGTGCCGAACCTGTTCGGCCTGGTGCAGGGCGAGGCCAACGCCATCGCGCCGGGCAAGCGGCCGCTGTCCTCGATGGCGCCGACGCTGGTGACCAAGGACGGCCAGATCGTGATGGTGCTGGGCAGCCCCGGCGGGTCGCGCATCATCACCATCACCTTGCAGGCGGCGCTGAACATGATCGATTTCGGCATGGCGCCGCAGGAGGCGGTGGACGCACCCCGCATCCACCACCAGTGGCTGCCGGACGAGGTCTATGCCGAGCCCTACGCCCTGTCGCCCGACACGGTGAAGCTCCTGGAGCAGATGGGCCACAAGGTGACGGTGCAGTCGCCGTGGGGCGCCACCGAGCTGATCGCCCTGCAGTCTTCGGCCACCGCCGCGTCCGGCCCCGCCTCCTCGGGCAACGACCGGGCCTTCGGTGGCAAGATGCTGCCCGGCTTCGTCTACGGCGCCAACGACAACCGCCGCCCGGCCGGGCTGGCGGTGGGCGAGTAGCCGAAGGTCAGCGCTGGCGATCTCGCGATGAGGGCGGTGGCCGCGGCGGGGCTGCCGGCCTCGGCGTGCCGTCTCCGCTCGACGGAGTCTCCTCAAAGAACAGGCGGCGCAGGAAGCCGGGGGCCAGCACCGACAGCGGGTTCACCGAGACCGAGGGGTCGGCGAAGGTGCCGCGGATCGTGTAGGTGAAGGCGAACAAGCCGCCGCCGGCGCCGCCGGTCAGGATGTCGCCGATCAGCGGGATCGAGCTGATCACGCTGTTGATGTGATAGATCGGCACGATCGTGCCGGCCAGATCGATGGTCTCGGCCCTGAGGTCGATCACCCCGTCGAAGGCCAAGCCCAGGTCGCCGCCGGCCCCCCGCCCCTGCTTCAGCGTGATCCGCCGCTGCACCGCGGCATAGGTGAAATCGGCGTCGAGCCGGTTGAAGGTCAGCCCGCTGGTGCCGAACAGGTCCTGCAGACCGGAGGGCGAGGTGGCGGCCAGCAACCGCGCCATGCCCGGCGCGTCGCGCAGCACGAAGCCGCGGGCGTCGAGCTGGCCGTCGATCGCGCCGGTGACGCCGTTGCGGGTGCCGGTGGCCAGCAGGCTGCCGCCGGTGATGTTGTCGGCGATATCGAAGATGCGCAGCGTCTCGCCCGCATCCTCGCTGCGCACGGTCAGGATCTGGCGGTCCGGCTGGCCCTGCTGCGGCGTCAGCCGCAGGTCCATCGGCCGGCCGCCGGGCAGCTGCGCCGCCAGGGTCACGTCCTGCAGGTTGGTGGTGCGGCCGACCGCCCGGCCGTGCACCGCCTTGAGCGAGCGCTTGTCGCCGAAGGACAGCTCCGCGACATCGAAGGTGGCGTCGATCTGCGGCCCGGGCGCGGGATCCGCCGGGCCGGTATCCGTGGCAGGCTTGTCCCGGGCGGCGCGCCGCTGCTCGAGGATGCCGGAGACGTCGAGATGAGAGCCGGTGAGCGCCAGGCGATAGCTGTCGGGACCCAGCACCTCGACCTGGCCCTTGACGTCGTTCGGCCCCTGTCGGAACGAGGCGATGCTGAGCTGCGACAGCGATCCGTCGCGGGTGAAGTCGGCGCTGCCGGAGGCGGTGATGTCGCCGCCCGAGACGCTGAACTGCGAGACCTTGCTGACCCGCTCTCCCGCCAGGGCCAGGCTGACCGTCGCGTTCGCCCTGCCGCCCGTCGGCTTGACCCAGCCGATCGGGTCGATCGCGATCCGGGCCTCGGTCAGGTCCAGCTTGGCGTCCAGCGTCGCCATGCCGCCGGAGCGCTTGGCGTAGTCGAGATCGGTACCGATGGTGCCGTCGACTGGCCCGATCGCCGGGATCTTCAACGCCTCCCGCGCCGCCGGGGTCAGGCTGGCCTGGGCCGACACCCGGGTCTGTACGGCCGAATCGTCGAAGGCCTCGTGCCAGGAGAAGGCGACCGGCACGGTGTTCACCTGGCCCTTCCCCGCCAGCGTCATTCCCGCCTTGTCCAGCGTCAGCCTGGCATCGGTGCCGGCCAGGTCGTAGCCCGGCTTCACCCCGCCGATGCCGACATCGCTGAGCGTGCCTTCCACGCCCATGCGGACCGCCTCGAACGGCAGCTCGGCCAGCAGCGAGAAGCCGAAGCGCAGCCGCGCCGCCGCCCGGCCCGACATCCGGTCCGGCACCAGCCCGACCTTCCTGGCATAGCCGAGCCGCGGCGTATCGAGCACCGACATGATGGTCTTCACCGGACCTTCGACCCGGGCATCGATGTCGATCACCTGGTCGTGCAGGTCGAGCCCGGTGATGGTGATGTCGGAAGGCTGCAGCACGATATCCTGCAGCGCCCCGCCGGCCGTGGCGATGCGCATGGTCGACTGGTTGAAGCTGGCCGCGGCATTGAGGCCGGTGATCGGCGGCAGCCCCTTGAAATATGTCACCGTCAGGTCGCGCGCCTGCATCGTGCCGTCGGCCGCCACCAGCGTCACCGCCTGCGGGTTGGACAGCGGCGCCCGGGCCTGCAGGCTGAACTCGGTGCGGTCGATCACGCCGTCATGCAGGTTGGCGGCGATCCAGTCGTGCAGCCCGCTGGGCACGCCGGGAGGCCACAGGCTGTCCAGCAGATCGACCGGCATGCCGGTGACAGCCCCGACCGTCATCACATCGATCGCGTCGCCGGCCGCGTCGACCTGACCGGACAGAGAGATCTTCGGTCCGCCGAGATCGATGGTGAAATCGTCGAGGGTCAGGCGCCGCTTGGCCAGGTCGACCGAGCCCGACAGGCTGGCGCGGGCGGCGCTGAACGGCGCCGTCCACAGCGGCGGCAGCAGCAGCCTTGTGTCGACGCTGGTGAGCGAGAAGCGGCCGCCCGTCGGCTGGAAGCGGGAATCGAAATCGGCCTCGAGCCGGCCGGACACCGGGCTCTCGATCGCCTCCAGCGGCGCCAGCACCGGGGAGATCCGGGTCAGCGCCGCCGGGATGACATTGCCGAAGGTGACCGTCGCCTGCCCGCTGCGGGTCGCGCGCAGATAGCGGATCTCCGCGCCCAGCTGCGCCGTGCGGCCGCCGGAGACGACGGACAGTGCCGCCTGACCCTCGACGCCAGTTCCGGTGCGGCGCAGATCGGCCGAAGCCTTGGGCGCGATCCAGCTGCGGCCCAGCATGCGGTCATCGATGCGAACGCTGCCGTCGACCAGCGTCAGGCGGGTCAGCGAGGCGATCGGGTTGTCCTCGCTGCCGATGCGGGTGTCGAGCGCGGCCAGCAGGTCCTTGACCACGTCGCGGGTCGGCGCCCCCTCGGCCGGGGTCGACGGCCCGCCTTCCGCGGCCTCGCTCTCCCCGAGCCCGAAGCTGAAATCCCCCGCCTCGGTCCGGGTCACCCGCAGATGCGGCCGGATCAGGTCGATGCGCAGCGGCGCCACGATCCCGCGCAGCAGCCTGGGCATGCTGACATCCGCCGAGCTTTCGGGGATCACCGCGATCAGCGTGCCGCCCTTCTGCCGCACCCGCAGGCCGCGCGCGGCCAGCACCACCGGCCGCTGGAACCCGTCCCAGCGCAGGGCCAGGGCGTCGATCTCGACCGTGGCGTTGCTGTCGGAGATCGCCTGCTCGACATAAGGGGTCAGGAAATCGATCTCGAGCGGCCCGGAGGACAGCCGCCACGCCAGCACGACCGCAGCCAGGGCGAAGCCGGCGACCGCCAGCCCGACGATCTCGGCCAGGATCTTCAGCGCCCTCATCCCGAACGTTTCACCCTCGCTTGACCTGCCCCTGCGGGACCCCGATGCTGCGCCCGCACCTTAGGCAGTTGGACAGCGAGATGCCACGTTACGACGCCAAGCCGGCTGATGCCGTCTGGCCCCGCGCGGGCGATCCCGACCGTGCCCGGCGCGGAGTCGAACGGTGGCTTGAACGCGCGACCGAGCAATCCGATCCCGGCCTTCGTGATTTCATCGCCGCCCTGCCCGCCGACCCGCGGGGCCGGGCGCTGCTGGAGGCGGTGTTCGGCGGCAGCTCCTACCTGACCGAGCTGGCGCTGAAGACCCCGGCGACGGTGCAGCGCTTCCTCGCCGATGGTCCGCACGCCGCCGTCACGACGGAGCTGGCCGCCTTGCGCGCCGACAGCGCGGCCGAGGCCGACACCACCCGGCTGATGCAGGGCTTCCGCTTGGCCAAGCGGCGCGTCGCGCTGCTGATCGCCCTGGCCGATATCGGCGGGGTGTGGCCGCTGCAGCAGGTGACCGGCGCCCTCTCCGACCTGGCCGAGACCACGCTCGACCTCGCCGTGGCGCATCTCCTGTCCCGCGCCGCAGCCCGCGGTCTGCTGCGGCCGGAGGCGGTGGCGGCCTCGGACGCGTCCGGCCTGATCGTGCTGGGCATGGGCAAGCTGGGCGCGCGCGAGCTGAACTATTCCAGCGATGTCGACCTGATCATCCTGTACGACGCCGACAAGGTGCCGACCGACCGGCCGGACGACCTGGGCCAGACCTTCTCCCGGATGACCCGCGACCTGGTGCGGATCATGGAGGAGCGGACGGTCGACGGCTATGTGTTCCGCACCGATCTGCGGCTGCGGCCCGACCCCGGCGCCACGCCGCCGGCGGTGTCGCTGGCGGCGGCCGAGAGCTACTATACCAGCCTGGCGCAGAGCTGGGAGCGCGCGGCGATGATCAAGGCCCGGCCAGTGGCCGGCGACCGCGCCGCCGGCGACGAGTTCCTGGACTTCCTGACGCCCTTCATCTGGCGCCGCAACCTGGACTTCGCGGCGATCCAGGACATCCACGCGATCAAGCGGCAGATCCACCACCATCACGGCCATGGCACCGTCGCCATCGAAGGCCACGACCTGAAGCTGGGCCGCGGCGGCATCCGCGAGATCGAGTTCTTCGTGCAGATGCAGCAGCTGATCTTCGGCGGCCGCGAGCCGAACCTGCGGCTGCGCGGCACCGTCGCCGGGCTGGCGGCGCTGGCCGAAGCCGGGCGGGTCGACCGCGACACCGCCGCCAGCCTCGCCGAGTGCTACCGCTTCCTGCGCCGGGTCGAGCACCGTATCCAGATGCTGGAGGACCACCAGACCCACGCGTTGCCGGCCGACCCGCGCGAGGTCGACGCGCTGGGCACCTTCCTCGGCTTCCCCGACGCGGCCTCGTTCCGCACCACGCTGACCGACACGCTGCGGCTGGTCGAGAGCCGCTATGCCGAGCTGTTCCAGGAGGACCGGCCGCCGGAGGGCGCCGTCACCCTGGTCTTCGCCGGGGTCGACGACCATCCGGGCACGGTCGAGACGCTGCAGCGGCTGGGCTTCGCCCGGCCGTCGGAGGCGATCGGCGTGGTGCGTGGCTGGCTGCACGGCCGCTACCGCGCCCTGCGCAGCGAGCGGGCGCGCGGCCTGATCACCGGGCTGGTGCCGCGGCTGCTGTCGATCGTCGGCGGCACGTCCGACCCCGACGCCACGCTGCAGCGGCTGGACGGGTTCCTGGCCCGGCTGCCGGCGGGCGTCCAGCTCTTCTCTTTGTTTAACGTCAACCCCGATCTCCTTGATCTGCTTGTCGATATACTCGGTTTTGGCGGCCGGATCGCGGATTATCTGACAGCCCATGCCGGCCAGCTGGAGGCGGTGCTGGCGCCCGGCTTCTTCAGCACCCTGCCGGGGCGGGAGGCGCTGCAGGAACGGTTGACGGCGGAGCTGGCGACGGCACGCGACTTCGAGGACATGCTGGACGTGCTGCGGCGCTGGACCAACGACCAGCGCTTCCGCGCGGCGGTGCATATCCTGCGCCGCCTGTCGGAGACGCCGGCCTGCGCCGCCTTCCTGTCCGATGTCACCGAGGTGGCGCTGCAGGCCCTGGTGCCGCGGGTGGAGGCGGAATTCGCGCGCCGGCATGGCCGCTTCCCCCAGGGCGGGCTGGCGCTGCTGGCCATGGGCAAGCTCGGCGGGCGGGAGATGACGATCCGCTCCGACCTCGACCTGATCATGATCCACGATGCCGGGGCCGAGCAGGAATCGGACGGCGAGAAGCCGATCAGCCCGATGGTCTACTACACCCGGCTGATCCAGCGCCTGGTCTCGGCGATCACCGCGCCGACGGCGCAGGGCGCGCTGTTCGAGGTCGACATGCGGCTGCGCCCCTCCGGCAATGCCGGGCCGCTGGCGACCAGCCTGGAGGCGTTCACCGCCTATCAGCGCGGCGATGCCTGGACCTGGGAGCACATGGCCCTGACCCGCGCCCGGGTGATCCATGCCGACGGGCCGCTGAGCGAGCGGATCGAGGCCGAGATCCGGTCGCTGCTGGCCCTGCCGCGCGACCCGGACAAGCTGCGCCGCGACATCGCCGAGATGCGCGGCCGGATGGCGCGCCAGCGCGACACCGGCGACATCTGGAACATCAAGCATTTCCGCGGCGGGCTGGTCGATGTCGAGTTCATCGCCCAATACCTGCAGCTGCGCCACGCCGCCGAGCATCCGGAGATCCTGCACCAGGCGACGTCCGAGGTGCTGCGCCGCGCCGGGGCCGCCGGAATCCTGCCCGAGGACGAGGCGGAGAGACTGCTGCGCGCCCTGGCAACCTGGCAGCGGGTGCAGGCCTTCCTGCGCTTCGCCGTGGAGGACAAGTTCGACCCGGCCGAGGCGTCGGAGGCGATGATCCGCGGCCTGCTGCGCGCCGTCGCCGAGGATGCCGCCGCCGACCCGCCGGAGGATCTGGACGCCGCCGCGGCCGGGATGCGGCAGCAGGCGGCGGAGGTGATGGCCGTGTTCGACCGGCTGATCGGCCCGCCCCCGCCGCGGGAGGAGAAGGCCGAGGGCTAGGGGTCAGGCGCCCGCCGTCCAGACACCGTCCCGCTCGACATATCGCGTCATCAGCTGACGTTCGGCCTGGTCCTTCAGGTCGTGGCTGGTGAAGCGGTAGTAGAGTATCGATGCCGACGTGCACCGCACCGCGTGGATATCGCCCGGCAGGAAGATCCGGGCCTCGCCGGGGCGCAGCCGGTACACCTCCCGCCGGACGAGCCTCACCCGCCCCTCGGGGTCCTGCACGCGGCCATAGGTCGCGATCTCGGTCTCTCCTTCGTGGACGGCGTAAACGACCCAGCTGCGGCCATGGTCGTGGGGCGACCAGAATGTCCCGAACGCCTCGGCATGGGCCAGGAGCACGAACCCGTGCGCGGGATCGCGATAGAGCTCTCTGGCCGCGGGGCGATCCCGCTGCAGCGCCACCAGCCATTCTTCGGTCGCCGGCGCCCTCGCGAGCGCTTCGATGCGCGCGCGGGTGTCGGCGACCAGCTCGGAGGTCAGCGTCCCCCAGGTCAGCCTGGTCCCCTCGATGAAGGTCTGCAGTGAATTTCTGACTCCTGCCGGCGCGCCGGCATGCGGATACGCGGATTCCATCATTCGGTCCTCACCATTGGCTTTCTGAGCGGGAGAGCGCACCATACGACCTCAAGTCAACTTGAGGTCAAGCCCATGAATGACCTGGATATCGGGCAGGTGTCGGAGCGAACCGGCCTGCCGGCATCGACGCTTCGCTATTACGAGGAGCAGGGCCTGATCCGGTCGATCGGCCGTCGGGGGTTGCGCCGGCAATTCGCGCCTGATGTGGTCGAGCGGGTGGCGCTCATCTCGCTCGGGCGCGCCACGGGATTCTCGCTCCAGGAGATCGCCCTGATGTTCGCGCCGGACGGAAGGATCGAGGTCGATCGCGGCAAGCTGGCGGCCAAGGCGCAAGAGCTGAGCATCACCATCCGCCGGTTGCGCTCGATGCGGGATTGCCTGCTGCACGCCGCCGCGTGCCCGGCCCCCTCGCATCTGGAGTGCCCCGCGTTCCGCCGCCTGATGGTGTCCGCGACCTCCGGCGCCATCGGCAAGCGAAGGAGCAGGCGCGGGTTGCCCTGATGCCCGCGCCGCCGGCCGTCAGCCGGTCTTCTCGATGTTCCGCTGGCCCTTGCTGCCGTCGTCCTTCGAGGTCTCGACCAGGCCGGCATCGACCCGCTTGGAGAACTCGGTCTCCACCCCCCGGGCCAGCTGCCCGGCCTGGCTGACCCAGCCCTCGCGCTCGATCCGTCCGGGAAAGGCTAGGAACGAGCCGACCCAGTCGACATTGGCCTCGGTCCAGGCCGCGATCTGGTCGAAATGCCAGACCCCGAGCCCGTGCAGCCGGCCCTCGTTCTGCGGGCCGATGCCCTTGATGCGCTTGAGGTCATCGGCCTTGCCGCCGCGCGGGGCGGCCAGGCCCGGAGGTTTGGCGCCGGGATGGCCATCCTCCTCGGCCGGCGCGGCAACCGGGGTCACGACCGGCGCCAGGGCAGCCGGCTCGACAGCCG